>DGTW01000029.1 GCA_002393835.1 Treponema sp. UBA4326 | reverse complement strand
TACTGTCGGCGAAGACGAGCGGAAAGATTCTCTCTGAATTTCTCTGCATCAAATTTCATATAAAACTCCTTTTTCGGTCTATCCCCGACCGTTTTATTTGCTTATTAAAACCAGGATACTGTTTGCCATAACGACATAATGCTCCTGGGAATTTAAGTTTTCTTCGTTACCGCCAAGCAAAATGCTCGTTCGGCTTCCGATTGATGTGTCAATTGTTCGGAACCATCTTCGGCCGCTTGAAGGTTTGGGAATCGTGATTGTCACATCATGTACATCCATGTTCATGGCGACAAAAAAATCATTGTCATCGCACGGAAGCCCAGTTGCCTTTCCTCCCAAACGGAAACCAAGATAACGGTTCATCTTCTTCCAGTCGGGAATAGTACCGTCATAGTTAAACCAGCTAATATCTGGCGGCTCATTGAAGAGGCTCGTTCTCGCCCCACCGAAAAATTCATGTCGGTGAAAAACAGGATGCTGATTTCTTAAGGCGATTAAATTCTGCACAAACTCTAAAAGCTGAGCATTGTTTTTTACATCATCCCAATTAAACCATGAAATTTCGTTATCCTGACAGTAAGCATTGTTATTTCCGCCCTGAGAGCGCCTTACTTCATCCCCAGCAACGAACATGGGAACACCCTGCGATATCATAAGCGTCGTAAAGAAATTACGAATTTTTTGGGCACGGATAGCCTCAATTTTGGGATTGACCGTCGGACCTTCAAAACCATGGTTATAACTCAAATTATTGTCGCTTCCATCACGATTCTCTTCGCCATTCTCTTCGTTGTGCTTGTAGTTGTAAGTGACCAAATCATTCATGGTAAAGCCGTCATGGGCCGTCACAAAATTGATTGAATTGACTGGTCCCCGCCCACTTAGAGCATAAAGGTCGTTGGAACCAGCGATTCGCGTGGCAGCTTCATTGGCAATATATTCATCACCACGGATAAAACGGCGGATACCGTCCCGGTAGTGGTCATTCCATTCGCACCAGCGACCTCCAGGGAAATTGCCAATCTGATATGCCCCGCCACAATCCCAAGGCTCGGCGATTATTTTCGTCTTTCGCAAAATTGAATCTTCTGAAATTCGCTTTGTTAGGGGAGCAATATCCGAAGGGCAGCCCTTTTCGTCTCGGGTAAGCTCGCTTGCCAAATCAAAGCGAAAACCATCCACATGCATCTCAAGAACCCAGTAATGCAGACAATCAATGATAAAATCCTGAACAACAGGATGATTTGCATTCACGGCATTTCCGCATCCAGAATAGTTCATGTAATATTCTTTATGGTCAGGAACCAAGTGATAGAAAATTTTATTGTCGAAACCACGGAAATTAAGCGAAACACCGTTCTCATTGCCTTCAGCTGTGTGATTAAAAACTACATCCAAAAGAACTTCGATTCCGGCATTGTGCAAGGCCTTAACCATGTCCTTAAATTCCCGAACACAGGCACCCGGCCTTCTGTCGCTGGAGTATGAGCATTTTGGTGCAAAAAAACCAATCGTACTATAACCCCAGAAATTTTTCATTCGTACGCCGGTCCGGGGATTTATGTTAGAGTTTTCATATTCGTCAAATTCCATGACAGGCAGTAACTCAACTGCTGAAATACCCAAAGACTGAAGATAAGGAATTTTTTCGATTACGCCACGGTACGTTCCAGGATGCTCCACTCCCGAAGTCGGAGAGGCAGTAACTCCTTTTACATGCATTTCGTAAATGATTGATTTTTCCAGAGGAATTTCCAAAGGACGATCGTCTTCCCAATCGTAGGCCTCGTCATCAACAATGACGCATTTCGGCATTCGCTCCAAATTTTTGTCTTTTCCGGGATGCATATACTTAAAAACCGAGCCTTCGCTGTAAGCTTTTGCCCGTGGATCAAAAAGAGGCTGGCTTTTATCAAAACGATGGCCCCGACTAGGCGTAAAAGGTCCGTCAACTCGATAGAGATACAAGTCTCCGGCTTTGAGCCCTTCTACAAAAACATGCCAAAGATCGCCGGTTTTGTTGGTTTCGGGATTTAACTCAACGGTATGATAGGGTGCCGCATCCTCTGGGGACGCATATAAATCGAGAAAAATTTTTTTTGCATTACGGCTGAATACCGTAAAATAGACACCCTCTGCCGTGACCGTAGTTCCGGCTCGGCCAACCTTTCCAGGTGAAACCCGAATAGAATCCATAGATTACAATTTTAACACAGCTGTGTAAAAATTTAAAGGTAAAATTCAGTAGAAAAAATTTGTGAACTAGCCGTGATTGCTTAGAAAGAAATTTTTCCCCTCAGAGTCAGACAAGTCAAATCATGGTAAGCACCGTACAAGCCATCTTTTCCATCCGGGCCTTCCAAAAAGATGTTTCCGACAATTGAGAGTTTTATAGAATCACTGAGACTATATTCAGCAGAAAGCTCCGTATTTGAAGAAAAATCCCTCAAATCAAGAAAAGCCAGGCCAGACAATGTAAGGGTTTCATTCAAGAGGTTTTTCTCAAGTGAAAGACTCAGTTGATGATTATAACTTTTCCTGTCAAGATTTTCCGACTTGCCAAAAACTCCGTCACCAATGTACTGCATGTTTATTGTCCAGCCGTCGCTTAAAGACCAGTCCAAGCCAGCCAAGGCCAAAATCTGATTGTGGTCTTCAAAACTTTCAGAATCCTCTCCCCCAATCTGTCTGGCAGCTTGATATTCAGCACTTGTCTGCATCTTCCTTTTCGGGAAAAAGGCCGACTCCAATCGGAAGACAAAATCCCCGACAGGAATAGCCGAATCCACACCAAACATGGCCATTCGCTCGTAGCTGCCGCTTACGCTAATACCCGAAGTCCCTGGCGTGTAAGAAATGAAAGGCATGTCGTCCCAGCCGTAAAATCCATAAAATGACAAATCAAAAGATGAAAAATACATGCCCAGCCTAGCAGCATATTCACTGTTGGCGAATTTTTTTTCTGGAAGCTCAAAATCATCATAACGTGATGGAGTTTCCAAAACAAAATTGTCAAAATTATCCGGGAAGTTAATTCGTCGCAAAGGATTATTTTTTGCAAGTGGCATCGTGCTGGGAGTAAAGAAAGGAATCCAGTATGCATCTGCCTGAACTTTTTCCCCGATGAAAGAAAGCCTGAGTGCATCAATACCCTGACGACTTTCTTTGTAAGTTGAGGCAATTATATTCGATTCATCCTGCGGACACAAAATATCGGTAATCTGAATGCCGTCTGCCTTGCCCCATGCAGAAATCTGCCGACCAGCACGCAAAGCCCAGAATCCACCGTTATAATCATAGTACGCTTCTTTTAGTTTGAGGGAAAAATGCCCGTCATCACTGACAAAAGCCGAAATTCCATTAGATGACTGACTTCCAATGTCATCAGCAATCAGAATCGCCTCGACATTTACCATACTGTCATCAAAATAAGCCTTAAATGTATTCGCAAATGAAATAGAGCCTGCAAGGAAGCGAGCTTCATTATCATGGGTTCCCGGCATACCTAATCCAGCCTGAACAGCCAATTCCCCATTATAGCGAAAGTCCTGTGAAAATGCCTGAAAAAACAAAAAGAATGAAGTCACAAACAATAGTATTTTTTTCACTATAAATCTCCTACACAAATCGCATATATTTCAGTTTAATTCGCAAGTAAAAATCCTGCAAGAAATTTTAACAAATAAAACTTTACCAATAAAAATTTAACCTTCCCCATTGAATTAGCTCAGTTCAGCCAGTTCTTCCCAGCGAGCATAATCTGCAGTCAATTTTGCTTCTACGCTTTTGTATTCTTCACCAGCTTTCTGTGCAACAGTAAAATCCGAAGAAGTCATTTCGCTTTCAAGGACTGATTTTCGCTCTTCCAGCTCCATAATTTCCACTTCAAGATTCTCAAACTCTTTTTGTTCTTTGAAAGTCTTTTTGCGGGGTT
>DGTW01000254.1 GCA_002393835.1 Treponema sp. UBA4326 | reverse complement strand
AAGAAGGTGCGACAGGATTTTGCGGCGCTCGTACTTGCAAAGAGGGAAAAATTGTTGCTGGAAATTACGGCCGTCTCACATCCATCGCCCTTGACCCCATAGAAAAAAAACCGCTCAAAATGTTTCATCCGGGCTCACAAATTTTGTCTCTCGGCTCATACGGCTGCAACCTGCGCTGCCCCTTCTGTCAGAACTTTAGTATTTCGTGGTCACAGAAAGCATTTGAATATAAGTACAAGGCAGAATATTATGCCCCCGAAGAAATCGTAAAAGCCGCAATGGACCTCCGTCCCCGCGGTAACATAGGAATTGCCTTCACCTACAACGAGCCTCTCATCGGTTATGAGTTTATCCGCGACACAGCAAAGCTTTCAAAAGAAGCCGGCATGCAAAATGTCCTCGTAACAAACGGAACTGCAACGCTCAAAATTCTCAACGAAATCTCCCCTTACATCGACGCAATGAATATAGACCTCAAGGCCTTCACCAATCGTTTTTACAAAGACTTCCTCGACGGAGATCTCCAGATGGTGAAAGACTTCATCCAGACAGCCGCAGCTTCCTGCCATGTAGAACTCACAACTCTAATCATCCCCGGTGAAAACGACAGCGAAGAAGAAATGCGAGAACTCACCGCCTGGGTAGCCGGCCTCGAAAATCAGCTGAATAAAAAAATCCCGCTTCACATCACAAGATTTTTCCCGACCTTCAAACTCACAGACCGCGACCCAACCCCAGTCAATACAATAATGCGCCTTGTGGATGTTGCAAAAGAAAATCTGGAATTTGTTTTCCCGGGAAATGTGTGAATTTTATAAAAATACATATAATTTCACATAAAATCGCAAATTATATGTAAAAAATCCAGATTTTTGTTTGAAAATACCAGATTTTTCATCTTTTTTAATCATTTTTCACTCAAATTCCACCTTTAATCCCCAAAAATTCATTTTTTACGCGTCTTAATCCCCCTAAATTACATATAATTTCAGTTTTTTTTTCATTTTATATGTATTTTTGAACTTTTTTCCTCTTTTCAAATCATTTGACAAATCTTTTGCTCATCCTATACAATAAAAATACATTCACTTTCAGGAGACAAGGCCCAATGTAAATACGTAACTGATTTCCAGTTTTTTTCTCATAAGAAATTTCATTATGGAAGTCGGTTGCGGTTTTACATTTGTATTTTATTCTGACGGTGCTGTCGCTCGGATCGTGTTTTGCTGCAACGGCTTCTGATTCAGGAGGCCTTTTATGTCAATTCAAATTTCAAATCTTAATTTTTCTTATTCTTCTTCTAATTCAACTCTTTTTGAAGATTTCTCCCTTCAATTTTTTGATGGCTGGACCTGCGTTGCGGGAAGCAATGGCTGTGGTAAAAGCACGCTGCTCAAGCTGATTGCAGGGATAATCGAGCCGGACGGCGGGAAGATTGTGTGTGACGGTGTGATGAACAGTGACATGTCCGAGAACTCTATTATTTACTGCCCGCAGGAAACCGCCGAGATTCCGGAAAATCTTTACATCGCTTTCTGGTCTGATGATAACGAGGTTCGAAGATTTTTCTCGCGGCTTTGTGTGACCGAAGAAATGCTCGAACGTTACGACACACTTTCGGGCGGTGAGAAAAAACGCATTCAGATTGCCTGTGCGCTTGCTGAACAGCCGTCCGTTCTTCTGCTCGATGAACCAACAAATCATCTTGATTCAGGAACTACAAAAATGATTTCAGACGCTCTCGGTGATTTTCATGGCATCGGCATTATGGTAAGCCATGACCGAGGTTTTGCTGATTCCCTTTGCAACAGGACGATTTATCTTTATAACGAAGCTCACTCATTTGCTGGCGGTCGTGACTGTATTGCCTGCGACACCTATCCTTGCGGACTCACAAAAGCTCTGGAACTTCGACAAAGCGGACAGGAACAATCCCGCGGAAACTGGGAAAGGCTAAACTCAAAGGCCTCTTCAGAAAAACAGCGCAGTGCCCGTCTCGAAGCCGAAAATCAAAAATCAAAAACACGACTTTCCAAAAAGACAATTTCTGCAAAAGACCACGATGCAAAACTAAAACAAGACATTGCCCGCATAAGTGGAAAAGACCGCACCACCGGCGATGCCAAGGCACGGCTTGAAACTCAGATTCGTCAGACAGAAGCCGAACGCGACAGCATCAAAAAAGCTCTGCGCCGCAAGGAAGGTTTTTCTGTTGAGAACACAGATTATTCAAAACCAATTATCATTGAAGACACTCAGATTCAGGCGGGAAGTTATACACTGCAGATTCCACATCTGGAAATTAAACGCGGTACAAAGTTTGCGTTAACGGGACAAAACGGAGCCGGTAAAACGCTTTTTGTAAATCATGTGATTGGACTCTTGGAGAAAGCTGGTCGTCAGAACGAACTATTGTACCTGCCGCAGGAAATCAGCGATGATGAGCGAGCAAGGATTTTTGAAGAGTTCGCCGAGCTGGAAGAAGACGAACGTGGTGAAGTGCTCTCAACGCTTTATAGACTCGGGAGCGAACCGACTCGGCTGAGTG
>DGTW01000086.1 GCA_002393835.1 Treponema sp. UBA4326 | reverse complement strand
GGAATCTTCCCCTGACGGTGTATTTGTATCCCACATTTTTTGCCATGGCTTTTCAGTGGTGCTCTTTTAAGGGAGCTTACGGATTTACAAGTTCTACGATTTTTTCCACCAATAATCTTCGCCAGTTCGTCTCTTCCCTTACCGAAGTTTTCTGCAACGGTGACAAGTCTTTTTCTCTCAAGGCGAAATTTTTTGGCCTCACGCTCCTGGGCTTTCATCTTGGCGTGGCCTCCAGCGGCGTTCTCTGGCATTTTTTTGGCAACGGGGGATTTTTGTTCGCCCTCGCTCCGATTTCTGCCGCCGCGGTTTTGCTTTTGCGAGAATAGTGGTACTTGCGGCGGGTAAAGGGCTTTTAGTAAAATATTTTTATGAATCTTCTTTCACCTTTAGAAATTGCCGAAGTTTTTACCCGCTTTAAGGCTCAAAATAAAAATCCCAAGTCAGAATTGCACTGGACTTCGCCTTTTACTCTTCTTGTTGCGGTGGTGCTTTCGGCCCAGGCAACGGACAAATCTGTAAATATTGCCACGGAGAAATTATACAAGGTTGCGGACACGCCGCAAAAAATTCTTGCCCTGGGGGAAGAGGGACTGATTGAATATATCAAATCCATAGGTCTGTATCGTTCCAAGGCTCGCCATGTCATGGGCCTGTGCGAAAAGTTGCTTAAAGATTTTGACGGAAAAGTTCCCCGCTCCAGGGAAGAATTAATGAGCCTGCCGGGTGTGGGCCGTAAAACAGCAAATGTTGTTCTCAACGTTGTCTGGGGCGAACACACAATGCCGGTGGACACACATCTTCTCCGCATCTGCCCCAAAATCGGCCTTGCAGAAGGTGATACTCCTGAAAAGGTTGAAAAATCCCTGCTTGAACGCGTTCCTGATGAGTTTATGGAACATGCGCATCACTGGCTCATACTTCACGGACGCTACGTCTGTACGGCACGAAACCCGAAATGTGAAAGCTGCATTATCAGCGACATCTGTCTCCGTAACAGTTAAAATCCCGTTTTATTGAGGGGAAAAGCCTTTCCCCTGCGCCGCACTTCGTTGCGCCGACACCCTTTTCTTCTAAGGGCAGGCCCTTAAAATCCCATTTCGGCCAGTGCTTTTTCTGCTTCAGAAATTTCGTCGTATGGCATTACATGGTCTTTGTAGATGATGCTGTTTTCGTGGGCTTTTCCGAGCAGAAGAACGATGTCGTCTTTACCTGCCATTTTGAAGGCCTGGCGGATTGCTGTCGGTCTGTCCGGTGTGATGAACAGATCTTTATCCATTACTTTGCCGGCTTTTTCGGCACCAACTGCAATCATTTTTAGAAGTTCAACGCTGTCTTCGCCACGGGGATCTTCGTCGGTGAGAATCACGATGTCGCAGAAGCGGGCGGCGATTTCTCCCTGAAGCGGGCGTTTTTTGAGGTCTCGTTCGCCACCACTTCCGAAGAGCGCAATCATTTTGCCTGAGCAGCGGCGGCGTAATGGCGGGAAGATTGTCTCAAAGCTTGAAGGCGTGTGAGCATAGTCTACGATAAGTTCGAAAGGCTGACCTTTATCGATTACGGTCATCCGGCCTTTGACTGGTGTGAGCTTTTCAACCAGAGCGGCGATTTTTTCGATTTCGGTGCCGGTCAAGCGACTAACGGCTTCGATTGCTGCCATGAGGTTGTAGGTGTTGAATGCACCCGGCAGGCTGGATTTTACATGGAAGACTTTTGGAGGAAGGGGCTTTGCGTGCTTGTCGATTACATGAGGCTCAGTCATGTCAAAAGTAAGACCGAAGCGTGCCGAGGCGATGTTTCGTCCAAGAAGAACCGGGATTGAATCCGGGATCTTTGGAAGAGGGGAAGCTTCTGCACCCTCACCGGCTGATTTTCCTGCCTTTCCTTCGGTTGTGAAGCCGAGAACAGGCTGTTTTGTCGCCTTGATGAAATATTCTGCGCTCGGGTCTTCAAGATTTACGATTCCAAAAGATGGAACCTTGATTTTTTTACCCAGAATGAGTTTTTCGTGGTCGTGCTCGTCGAGTTTTCGGAAGAGGTTTGCCTTGTCGTCACGGTACTGCTCGAAAGTTCCGTGGAATTCAAGATGCTCAAGTGTGACATTCATGAAAATGCCTGCATCAAAAAGAAGATTCCCGGTGCGGTTGAGTTTTGGTGAAAGACCGTGCGAAGAGGTTTCGACGACGGCATACTCACAGCCGTTTTCGACCATCTCATAAAGCTGTCGCTGGATAATCGTCGCCTCAGGAGTAGTCTGATGCTGAGGATTTGCGATTGCGTCCCCGCCAAGAGAATACTGAACCGTAGAAATGAATCCTGCCTTGTGACCGGAAAGCTGCAGAAGCTGCCAGACGAAAGAAACCGTAGAAGATTTGCCTTCGGTGCCGGTAACGCCAATCACAGCAAGTTTTGAAGACGGGTTATCGTAAAAAGTTGCCGCAACCGGTGCCATCACCTTGCGGGCGTTCTCAACTCTGATGAAAACAGGGGGCGTTGCGGGGCTGCTCCCCGCAGAAGGGGGTGTCGGCGCAACGAAGTGCGACGCAGGGGGAAGGCTTTCCCCCAAATCACCTTCAAAAACGATTGCTGCGGCTCCGTTCTCGATTGCCTTTGGAATAAAAACATTGCCCGTGGTGTGTGTGCCCGGGAGAGCGAAAAAAAGTGAGCCCGGTTTTACGTCACGGCTGTCAAAAACCAGCGAAGAGATTTCGGGATTCTGTGATTCAGAAGGATTTATTTCGGTCTTGCCGTCAGAAGAGACGACAGTGTATTTAATAGTTGATAATGCGTCAAAAAGAAGTTTAGTCATTTTTCCCACCTGAAGACAGTTTAATGCTTTGGGGTGGAATTATCAATAAAAAGGAGAGGTAGACGGGAACAGAATCAGACGAGAGCATGAATCATTTTCTGGACTGTAAGAAGCTGTGATTTATCGAGAGATGAAAGATCGTTTACGATTTTACGGATATCAGTATATTTTGGATCATGCGGAAATTCAGCGTTTTCGCCTGTGACCAGATATTCTACGGAAACTCCGAGGGCTCTGGCAATTTTTACACCGATTTCAACATTCGGCAGAGAACCTCTGGCATCTACATACGAAAGAAAAGTATTGTTGTTTACCCCGGCAAGTGCAGAAACTTCTTTAATCTGCAGACCCTTGTATTCAATTTCTTCCCGTAAGCGCTCTTTAAAATTCATATTCTCAGAATAATACAATTATGATGTTCTCGTTATTGACAGCAACATAATCGCAATATATTCTAAAATTAACATCACAAATGCAATTTAAAAAGAGTGGATAAACATAATTGTGATGTAAGGGGGATATGGAGATGAAGAAAGTAATATTTGTTAGTGCCTGTAAAACAAAGAACAAGGAAAAGGGACCGGCAAGAGAAATGTATACAGGGCAGTTCGCAGAAAAAGCATATAAGTATGCCGTCCATATCGAGCATGATAATATTTTCTTTTTGTCTACTGAATTCTGTCTTGTTGAGCCTGAGCAGGAAGTCAGAAAAATTAATAAAAAATTTACGGATATGCCAGTTGATGAAAAACGTGAATGGGCAGAGAAAACCATAAATCAGTTAAAAACAAAGGGAATTGATTTAGAAAACGATGAACTCCTGTTTCTCACGCCGAAGAATTACTGGTGCTGGATTGCGGAAAAACAGCACAGAGCCGGAAAATCTACGCAAAATTTTAAAACTCCGCTGGTTGGATTAAGACAGGGTGAGCAAATTGGTTGGATTACGGAAAGATTGAGAGAGACGGGAGAATGATTGTAGAGAATTCTTGTAAGGAGTGCTTATGCGTAAATACTTATCTTGTCTACTATTGTTTGAGGTTTTTATTTTTTTCTCATTTGGTGAATACTGGGAGAAATCTACTTGGAATTCTGACAGTAGGAAAGTCGGGGCGGGTTATATACATTATCAAACATGTACAGATGAGACAGGAGCAAAAAGCCAATGTAGCTTTTATTTCCTGGAAAATTCAGAGTGTAAGGATGTATTACAAGGTTTACTGTTTGGAATCATGGCATCTTATACAGAAAAATCATCTAGTGAATCTTCAATGTTACAAACATACAATAGTACACTTTTAAAAATGAAAAATGAGCAAGGAAATATCATGGATACGTTCAAAGTGACTATTGAGAAGAAAGAAGGATTAATTCAATTAAACTGTTTTGACAAATCCGCATATCAAATATATGCGTTGTTAAATAATGGGGGTGTTTGGGAATTTTCTTTTGCGATTAAAGACAAGACTTTCAAAGTAGTAGTCAATTGTGAAAAAATACCACTTCGCTTAGATATGAATAATATTTTTATTACTTCAAGTAATGGAAAAATTTTACAGGGAGTAAAACCTTGGGCCAGACAAATTATTGATAATATAGATATTCCCGAAGGTGTTACAGAAATTGCAGTTGATGCTTTTAATTCATGTTATGAACTTATCTCAGTAAACATGCCAAAAAGCGTTGAAAAAATTGGCGGCCGCGCTTTTGCTTATTGTAGAAATCTTAAAGATATTAATTCTATAGATTTTAACCCAAAGGATATCGAGCAACTGGCTTTTAATGAGTGTAGTTCGTTGGAGGTACCAGAATTCTTAAAAAACGCTAAAGTAGCAGGTAAAGATAAAAAGTACGGGACGATAGATTATAACGCATTCACAGGATGTAAAGCATTCAAAAATGAAGATTTTTTGAATTCGGATTTCAGAATTAAAGATGACTACCTTTACTTTGGCGAATCAATTTGTAGTATTCTTAATCTTGAAAAAGAAAAATATGTACTTCCAGGTACTGCAATTATGTATAATTTTAGCGAAGTTCTTTACCGATGCAAAAATGTAAAAGAAATTGTCATTTCAAAACCAACAAAAATAGAAGTTATTGATTTTGATGATGAAGAACTTGTCAATTGTCCTTTTATTAAAAATATAACCTGCATTACCTGTCCGAAATCCGTAAAATTAAGAAACCTTCCTACTACGGTGCGCGTAATCAGAAATTAATTTTTAATAAATTAACAAATAAAAACACAGGAGGATAAAATGAAAAAAAATCTTTTTTGCGCTCTGAGTCTTTCATTTGTACTACTTGTAACCGGCTGTGGAAATTCCTTGAGCAGTAAATCAGATGTTTATGCTGAGATTATGCAATATGAATGGACGGATATGTATAAACATAAAAAGGATTATGAGGAAGTTTGCGGGACTCTTTTTACCGTGCTTCCACAGCGGTTATTTCAGGGAGATGATTTGATTGATTCCTTAGAAATCAAAGGTAAAGAGCCAAAAAGAGACAAATCATCTTTAAGTTTTGATTTGTTTGGTAAAGCATTGTCCGATTGTTTCATCCCGGCATACGGCGGTGTTTACATGGATGGAATTAAAATGAATAACCGTCATTCCTTTGAAGAATGCTATGAAAAAACAATTGAAGTGATCAGTACTCTGCATAAAGAATACATTGAAATGGGTATTATAGAGAAGAAATCAGACGTAAAATAAATTTTCCAGTCTTATAATAAAAGCATCACTGCACAGTTCCTGCTTTTTTATGCGACAGGAGGATAATATGAAGTTCTTCTCAAAGGCTATTCCGGTTCTTTTTAGTTTGATTTGTCTCCCGGCATGTTCCGTGTTCACTCCGTCTGACAGCAGGGAAATAACATTTGTTTTTGACGCTTCTGACCTTAAAAATGCACGGGTAATATCATCAACATCTGTAATCGACAGGTCTTTTACGGGAACAGGAACTTTCACCTGGAATAACTAACAGCAGGATATAAGATTGCCGTGTCGAGCACGGCAATGACATACGAACGTCTGTGTGAAATGTGCGACAGTTGAAAATTCCTTGATTTAAGTTTAAGATGAACAATAGTAAAAAAGTGCGGTGACTGGAGTTTTCTGTGAAAAACCGACGATTCTGGTGACCGCATTTCCATTCTTCCAGAATACAATGAGGTATTATCTATGGCAGATTTAGATTCACAGAACATGACTTTTACCCCTGCTGTTACTCCGGTTCGTATCGGTATTGATGTCGGATCTACGACCGTAAAAGTTGTTTGTCTTGATGAAAACGATAAAATGCTTTACGGCGACTATCAGCGTCACCGTGCAGATATCAGAAATACAATCATAACTGTTGTAAGCAAGGCTCTTGATGAAATCCAGCCGAAGCTTAAATACGGTGAAAAGCATACGGTTTCAGTAAAAGTTACCGGTTCAGGCGGACTTTCTGTTTCTCAGTGGCTCAATGTTCCTTTTATTCAGGAAGTTGTCGCAGCTACTACTGCCGTCCGCAAGCTTATTCCTCAGACTGATGTTGTTATTGAACTTGGCGGTGAAGATGCCAAGATTACGTATTTTACCGGCGGTGTTGAACAGCGCATGAACGGTACCTGTGCCGGCGGTACCGGTGCCTTCATCGACCAGATGGCTGCCCTTCTTGAAACTGACGCTCCGGGACTTAACAAACTTGCTGCCGGAAAGCAGCAGATCTATCCGATTGCTGCCCGCTGCGGTGTATTTGCAAAGACTGACGTTCAGCCGCTTATCAACGAAGGTGCAAGGCGTGAAGACATTGCTGCTTCAATTTTCCAGGCTGTCGTAAACCAGACTATTTCTGGACTTGCCTGCGGTAAGCCGATTAAGGGACACGTTGCATTCCTTGGTGGTCCGCTTCACTTCCTTGACCAGCTTCGCGAAAGGTTTATTGATACCCTCAAGCTCAAGCCGGATGAAATCATTGTTCCTGAAGATTCACAGCTTTTTGTTGCTGCAGGTTCTGCTTATTCTGCAGAAAAAACATTCAAGTCATTCGGTAATGATCAGGTAAATTCGTTCCCGACAGTTGAAGAATTCAGGGCAAGCCTCAAGAATCTTGAAGGTGCCGAAATGAATGAAGTTCAGCGCCTCGATCCGCTCTTCGTGGACGAAAAAGACCTTCAGATTTTCCGTGAAAGGCATGCAAAGGACAAGGCAAAACGCGGCGACCTTAATTCATCTGAAGGCCCTCTGTTCCTCGGTCTTGATGCAGGTTCTACGACCACAAAAGCCGTCCTCATCAACAAGGAAGGCGAGATTCTCTGGGACTTCTATGACGTAAATGCCGGAAATCCTGTTGACCTTGCAGTACGCGTCCTTAAAGACCTTTATAAAATTCTTCCTAAAAACTGCTATATTGCCCGTGCCGTTTCTACAGGTTACGGTGAAGCTCTTTTCCAGGCAGCCCTCGGCGTAGATGCCGGTGAAGTCGAAACCATCACCCACTACCGCGCCGCTAACTTCTTTGTTCCTGGCGTTGAGTTCCTGCTGGATATTGGTGGACAGGATATGAAGTGCCTCCGCATGAAAGA
>DGTW01000371.1 GCA_002393835.1 Treponema sp. UBA4326 | reverse complement strand
TGACACTTTTTGAACTTATTGGTCAGTCCCTCTCTACAATAACGTTTACTACGCAGAACCTATTTTTTTTATCTCACCACTTCTTTTATCGCGGCACTGATGTCAGATTTAATGGCAGGGCGAAGTTTTTCCAAAATAGTGTCCGCTATTTTATCAACGAACTTTTCATCAGAATTGGAAAGAACATTTTGAGGACTCGCGTTTTCATCAAAGAGTTTTGACGGGCTGATTTTCAGCACATTCGCAATCAAATCAATCACATCTGGCTGAGGGAAAAAGATTCCCTGCTCAACGCTGTTGATGTACCCCAATCCCATATCAATTTCAAGCGTCAGCTGATTCTGAGTCAGCCCGCTTTGCTTTCTAAAATATTTCAAGTTTTTTATAAAAGTTTCTTTTACGGACATACAATAAATATGAATCTATATTCCTTTCTAAAAACTGATTATTTATCACAGAAATAGGTTTTAAAAGTTGCTTTAAAGATGATTTAACAGTATTGTATAAGATAAATAATCTTTATTTTTGATAAAAACAATCAATCTAAAGATAATATAACTGTTTTAATAATAGGAGAAAAAATGCGTGCACTAGGAAACATTTTATGGTTCATTCTTGGCGGCTGGTGGACTGCTTTGGTTTATCTTGCTTTGGGGCTGGTCTGCTGCGTGACGGTCATCGGAATTCCGATTGGCAAGGCTCTTTTTCAATACGCGAAATTAATGGCTTTTCCATTCGGCAAGGAAATCGTAAAGGAAACATTCATCAAAGGCGAAGAGAATGTCTCGTCTGTCCGAAAAATCGGCGGAACGATTGCAAATATCATTTGGCTACCGTTCGGAATCTGTATTTTCTTGGGAAACATCGTGCTAATGTTGAGTTGCTTCATCTCGATTCTTTTTATTCCGGTTGGTGTTGTGCTTGCCAAAAGCTGCAAATTTGTAATTTGGCCGATTGGAGCAAAAGTCGTCTCTCGTGAAGATGTAATTGCGACAAAAATGGCGAACAAACTTCAAGAAAACAAGGAGTAATTGGGGGGATTTTAAATTATGGAAGAAATGACATTCACAAAAGCGATAGGAACTTGCTTCAAAAATTATTTTACTTTTTCTGGGCGAGCAAGACGAAAGGAATATTGGTATTTCATTCTATTTTCTTTGCTCATTTCATTATTGCTTTCAATTTTTAAAAGTAAGACATTAACTGTCATTATCTCTATCGTTATGTTTTTTCCAACTTGGACTGTTACAGTACGAAGATTGCATGACACGAACAAATCTGGATTTTTCTGTTTCCTTCCGTTGCTAGGAGTACTTCCGCTTATACCTGCGACTTCAAATATTCTAAGTGGAAATTTTTTAGACTCTTTTGGGCTCATTATCTTCGGTGGAATAGTTTATCTTGTAGTTGAAATCATATTATTTATATTTCTTGTATCCGATTCAGATTTGGGTATGAATAATTACGGCGACAGCCCCAAGTATCCCAGAAAACAAACTTATTCCACTTCGCAGAATTCTGTACAAGATTCTTTTTCGCAAACTACCGCTTCGCAGTCGGCAGAGAAAACTTGGAAATGTGAAAAATGCGGCTGTTCAACAAATCTGGATGCCTCTAACTGGTGTAAGGAATGTAATGCTCCCCGTTACTCTATGGAAACAATTTCAGAAGATAAAAAATCTATAATAAAAGAATATATTGAAAAGCAGTTAGCGACAGAAAATCTTACGGATGCGTTGAAATTACAAGATTCATATTTCTCCACAAGTTCACTTAATTACATGGTTCTTATTATTCCTGATGTTAAGAAATTTAATACTTTGGAAGAATACAAGGAAAAATTGACGGAAATAAAACAATGAAAAAGATTTTATCAATATTTGCTGTATTTTTCTTATCATTGTCAATTTTCGCAAATACAATCGCCGATGTTGCTAACGGCAAATGTTCGCTCGATGATTATATTCCCGAATATGAAGGTCTTTCTCAAATAAAGCAGATTGAAAAATTTAAGCAAGACTGCACGATTATTGCGAGGGCTATCACAGAGTATGGTGCAAAGTACGCGGTTATAAAAAGTACCGATATTTTGGATGTGGATAATGGTTTTGCCGTGTATTCGATTAAATTTGACTTAGAAACAAAGGTGCCGATTTCGGAATGGATTAAGGCGTTAGATACGATAAAGGGAAAATTTTCATCATTAAGCAACACACACTTTACCCCCGATGATTGCTCCCGGTTGCTTCCTGACGGTCAGTATCTTGATAAAGAAAATTGGATAGCTGTTGAGGAGTTTTATAAACTTGATGGAGTGTATTCTACTCATTTAGCGGCACTTGGTGTTGATTATATTCAGTTTTCGATTGAGTATGACAGCAAACTCTATAAATCAGGGAAAAATCCCGATATGCCAGAATTCCTAAGGCCGTATAATTATGATTATACAGTTGTCATAAAAATCCCCGTTGATGCAAAATTAGAAAATATAAAAGCAAAAGCCTATTCTATGTATGGTGCAATTTTTGGTTATGGCCCGTTTAACGGCACTCCTTCAAAAAAAGAAAAATTGATTGCTTATGATGTTCCTGTTATGTCAGCGGAAGAATTTCAAAAAATAGAGAATGAACGGATTGCCAGAGCAGAAATTGAGAAAAAGGCAAAAGAAGAAGCTGCCGAACGAGAACGCCAAGCCGAAGAGACACGGCTTGAAGCAGAGAGAAAGGCTGAACAAGAACGAATTGCGGCAGAGCGACAGAATCAACTATTAAAAAAGTATTCCGACATCTGCAAGAATTTTGTATCGAGTGTAGACGGGAATACTGAAGATTTGAAGAAGCTTTCTTTAACGATGGATGGAAACGGAAATCACTTGTTTGCAATTCCTGTATCTTTTCTTTCAGAACATGGAATGGATGAAGAGATTATAATTCGGAATTTTTCTGGTCAAACTATCTCCGTCATAGTTGAGGCAGTATTAAATGGAAAAACTCATTCTTGGAAAAAATGCCTTGTTAAAGCTCAGAGCGAAAATTTATGGACAGGCCAACGAAAATATTACGGTGAAGAACATCTTGAAGGAGAATATGACAACGATATGTCAAAAGAATTTAAGCGGGTCTTTGGCAATGAAGGCAAATTCTCCAAACAAAATCAGAATAGCATCGTTTTTACATTACGACTTGACGATTCGCTTATGATTCAGAAAATTTGTAAAGATGGCGATGACATTTGTTTTGAAATCAGTAGGCAAGAAAACTAAATTATAGGAGCAAAGCATTATGAAACTAATTCTATTACAGGGACCGTCAAACTGCGGAAAAACAGAAACATTCATCAAATTGCGGGAAAAGATTATTTCCGATTTTACTGGCACGGAACTTCATTTTGAAAGAATCAATAACAGCCGAGATTTTCAATCCGTCATCAAGTGCAACAACAAACAAATCGCCTTGTTCTCTATGGGTGATTTAAAAGGTGAATGTATCAAAGCCATTCTGAAATATCTTGGGGTGGATGTTCTTGTCTTGGCAGAAAATTTCGGTTTCAAGATTTCACTTTTCGAAGAAGTTCCTCTAAAACTTTCTTATACGAAAATTTCAGGCGAAGAGCCGCCTGCCCATGTCATTGTCAAAATGTTGAAAAAAACAACGCAGAAAGAAATGGCAAAAGAAGAGGATGCAAAAGTTGAAGAAATCCTTGCCGAAGTGAGGCTAAGTTAGCAAAAAAAATTGCAGCGGGGTTTTGGGTAAGCCCCGCTGGTTTATTACGCGGTCAATTTTAGGAATTCAGCCGGAGTATATACAGGAATTTGTGATTGAGAGTAATCTTTCGTGTTCCGCGTAATAATAGCTTTTACATGAGATCGCTTAGCCACAGAATATTGCACGGAATCTTCAAAGTCTGACCAATGCAAATCTACTGCATAACGGATAGACTTTTCATTGGCGAGCCAACCTCTTATCTTTTGCATCTTCAAGTGTGACAGATGTATCTTTGAAAATCCCCGTAAGACTTTTTGTAATAACAGCCTCTTTCCCATTCCCGCGGGCGAGACGGATTCGCTTGGGCTTTCGTTTGAGAGAGGCTTTTAAGGTCTGAAACAATGACTTGCGCTCATCATATGAAAAATCATTGATGTGAGCCATAATATCACTTACTGCATAATCTGACATTGCTTTACCTCCAAACTCAGTCTTTTTTTATCATACCACAAATTCCCTAAACCAGATAGACATAAGGCTCGTCATAGTAAGAAAATTTGCTGTCGTGGGTGAGCAGCGTCATGCCGTCGCCTTTTGCCTGGGCAAGCAGGATGCGGTCAAAAGGGTCATCGTGACCTTTACAGCCCTCCTTTTCGTGAATTGTTTCCAGCGCGCAAATATGCCGGTCATCAATGGGGAGCTTTGTAAAGCCCATGGCCTCGCAGTAGTGCATGAATTCCGTGCCGCTCCGGGTGATTGCCTTAGGATGCTTTCTGTGCTTTATGGCAACTTCCCACATTGAGGCGATGCTGTAGTAGAATTCGTTTTCCTTGTTGCTGAGAACAGAAATCGCTTTCTGAGAAAGATTATAAGGCTTGAACAATGTCCAAAGAATTATGTGAGTATCAAGTAAAAATTCCATATTAAACCAAGTCCCCCCATACTTCTTTAAGCTCTTCATCACTCCAGGCACAGGGATCCCAGTTTTCAGCATCGGCCGGAGGAAGTTCCATTTCACCAGCGAACATTCCCAGCTTGTCAATAATACTCTGCTTTGGGAAAAGCGTGATGCGGACGACAGGCTTGCCGGCACGGGCCACGATGACTTCTTCTTCCTCGTGATTTTCCAGCATGGCGATGATTTTTGAGAAATTTGTTTTGGCTTCAAGCACATTCATCTTGCACATAAAAAACGCTCCTTAGTCAAGTTAGTCTTAGTCTTCTTAGCCAAGTATACCTCATTGTGCTTGATTGTCAAGTAAGGGAATTTCCGCTTTTTTATCTTCTTCGCACTTTCCTTATAATCATGCGGACGATTTCGTCTTTTGTGATGACTAAAAGAAGCACTCCCACAAGGGCGAAGGCAAGGGCACAGGCAAAGAGGGGGAGGCCAAATCCAATCAGGCGGCCGTGATTTTCAAAGGCCGGAAGAAGGGCATTCCGCAGAAAATAGGTTGGAATTGAGGCGACAATCGAGAAAATCACCAGCTTTAAGGCGTAGAGCAGTGTACCCATCGTAACGGATTTTACATCAAGATTTTTGTTCTTCTTCAAGAAAATGAAAAGGGCGATTGAGTTTGCGAAACTTGCGATTGAAAGGGCCAGGGCAATTCCCGCCCCGGTTCCGTCATTTCTTAAGAGGACGACCGCAATGGCCAGGGCAATATTCACTGCGAAGCCGATGATTCCTGCCGTCGTGGGAGATTTTGTGTTTCCCTGTGCGTAAAAAGCCGGGGAAATGATTCTGTTTAAGGCGATGAAGAAAAGGCCTGCGATGTGCATTCTGAATGCCACAAGGGTAAGATGCACCGATTCATCAGAAAAGCGATTTGATTTGTAAACCAGTGAGATAATTTCCCTGCCACAGACGAGCGAAAAAAATGTGACCGGAATTGAAATCAATGCCATGATTTTTGAAGCCTGAATCAGCATGGCGTTGAAGTCAGACCACATTTCCTTTTTTGCCAAGCCGCTTAAATCAGGCAAAATTACAGTTCCAATCGAAACTGCGAAAATTCCCAAAATCAATTCCTGCAAACGAAGAGAATATTGAAGGGAAGAAACAATTCCAGTTCCGGCCTTTCCTGCAAGAGCCGTAGAAACGACATCATTAAGCTGGTAGGCGGCCATTCCGATAATCGTCGGCACAATCAGCTTCATTACCCGCCTTGTTCCAGGATTTGAAAATGCCTTGCGCAAAGTCGTAAAATGAAAGGTCCAGCCAGTTTTTAGGACAAAGGGCAGCTGAAAAAGAGCCTGAACGCAGCCACCAGAAATTACGCCGATTGACATTGCCCGGGCAGCCATTTTTGAGCGAAATTCACCGTCTTCGATTGAGCCTGTAAGAATTGGCGTTAGGATATAAGTTGCCGCAATTACGACAGAATTAAAAAGAACAGGAGTAAAGCCTGAAGGTGAGAAAATTTTAACGCCATTCAAAACTCCTTGAAAAAAAGCGGCGATTGAAATGACAATAAGGTAGGGAAACATGATTCGGGTGAGAATTGTAGTCTCCGAAAGCAAAGCCTTGTCGTCGTTGTCGAGAAAAATACGGACTATAAGCGGAGTGAGTAAAATTCCGGCCAAAACAACGCAGGTCGTTAAAAATGTAATCAGCGTAATCGTTGCGCTCAAAAATTCCCGGATGGTTTGTTTTCCGCCCGCAGCTTCTCCGTCTTCAAGATAGCCCTTGAAAGTCGGGATAAAAGCAACAGAAATTGCGTTTTCCGCAAAAAGACGGCGCAAGAGGTTCGGAATCATAAAGGCGATTCCGAAAGCGTCGGCATATTTTGAAGTTCCAAGAAAGGCCGCTTTTGTCATTTCCCGCACGAGACCTAAAATGCGAGAGCAAAGCGTAAAAAATGAAAGGGAAAGCCCCGCTGACAAAAGTGACCGTGATTTTTTTTCTGACATGTTTCTATTATATAGAATAGATTTTTTATTAGCTACACCAGTCCGTATTTCGGAAATCAAAATCCCCCAGATGAGGCAAAAGTTCTTCCGTCCAGAAGCGGTCTTCTATTTTGCGGTCGCCGCTGGTTTTGCCCAAATGCCTGTCAGCACGCACGCCCTTTCCGTGAAAGTCACTTCCGGCCGTTACGAACATGCCGAATTTTCTGGCTACTTCTTCAAGCTTAAAGCCCTCGTTGATTCTGACAGCCGGATGCCAGGCTTCAAGCCCCTGGACTCCGTGCCGCTTGATTTTTTCGATGGTCTCGTCAATTTTTCCCCATGAAACATAAAGTGAAAGAGGATGAGCGATGACAGGCACCCCACCGGCACTTCTGATTGCCTCCACAGCCACATCAAGGTCGGCTCCATCGTGCGAGACATAGTAGGGTCGTCCCTTCCCTAAAAAGCGATCGAAGGCTTCCTGACGCTGCTTTACCTTTCCGATTTTAAGCAAATAACTTGCAAAATGTGGGCGGCCAATCTGGCTTTCTGAGAACATGCTTTCGATTTCTTCAAGAGTGACATCAATTCCGTCTTGCTTCATGCGCTCAACAATCTCACTGTTCCTCTTGTGACGGCTTTCAGTCAAATCAGCAATCACATCTTTTAATTCCTGAGAGTGTTTTCTGAGCCCCAAGCCCAAAAGATGAAATTCCCCGGTTGGCCATCTTACATTTATTTCGATTCCCGGCACAAAAATAATTCCGCTGTCACTTTCTGCACAAGTCTTCGCCGCATCATAAAGTCCGTCAACAGTATCATGGTCGGTCAAAGCCCAGACTTTCAGATTTTTTTGAATTGCATATTGGGCGGCTTCTTTGGGACTAAAAACTCCATCCGAAGCAGAAGAATGAGAATGTAGGTCTATCATAAAGAAAATAATAGCATAAATTTAAAACTTGTGTTATAATAAAGGAAGGAGTTAAAAAAGATTATGCCTAAAGCGATGCAATACACAAAAGGTTCTATTGTATATTTTGAAAACGACAATGATGACAGAGTTTTCATTCTTCAAAAAGGCCGGGTAGTAATTACAACAACAGATGTAGAAACAAAACTCCAGACAACAGAACAGGTTAAGCAGGGTGAATTTTTCGGCGTAAAATCAGCCATTGGTCATTTTCCCCGCGAAGAAACCGTTATGACCCTCGAAGACAGCGTTTGCATTTCCATGACATCACAGGAATTTGAGCTTCTTTTCTGCAACAACAAGCCCCTCATCATGAAGATGCTCAGAGTCTTCTCAAATCAGCTCAGGCAAATACACAAAAAAACAGAGCAGGTTCTTAACAAAAGCGACACAATCAATCAGGTGAGCGGTCTTTTCTCAGTAGCCAAGGCTTTTTACGACGATGGCAAATGGCAGAGCTGCGAGGATGTCTGCAAAACCTACCTTAAATTTTATCCGACGGCACAGCATGTCAGCCAGATTAAGGACATGCTTCTAAAATCAAATGCCTATGTAAAGCGGGGCATTTCTTCCCGGGACAAATTCGAAGACGATGCATCGGCAACTTCTGACAACTCAATCAAACTTTTTGAGTTACCGGCCTTCAAAAGATTCGAAAAGCACTACGAGAACGGACAGGTCATTATCACGGAATTTGAGCGGGGCGAAACCTTCTACCTCATTCAGAGCGGTTCGGTTCAGCTCACAAAATGCGTAAACGAATCAAACAAAAACCTGGACATTCTAAAGCCCGGTGAATTTTTCGGCGAAATGGCAATCCTTGACAATTCTCCCCGTTCGGCAACTTGTGTGGCCCGTGGTCATGTAGAGTGCCTGGAATTCAACAAGGCGAACTTTGAAATGCTCATTACAGGCAATCCACAGCTTGCCCTAATTCTTCTAAAACTTTTCTGCAAACGAATCTACGACCAAAAACGCAGGCTTCGTATTCTTGTAATCGCAGATCCACAGGCTCGCCTAGCAGATGTATTCTGCATGTTCGACGAAATGAATCCTCGTCCGCAAACGGCAGACAGACGGCGAAAATTCCCGGTAACGGAATCCGATGTAGTTCACTGGTCAGGCTTGCCTGCAAGGACGGTAAAAGAAGAGTTGCATCACTTCACCATGTCACGCAAAATCGAAATTTTTGACAACTACATTCTTGTAAACAATATCGCCGATATGCAGCGAATAGTTGATTCAAGAACGAACGTAAAGAAATAAAAAGCAAAAACACTTACAAAAAAAGCTGCCCGATTGGACAGCTTTTTTTTGCTCTACTTCTATGCCTGCAAATCCTTGAAGATTGCCTTTAGCTCATAAACGAATGAATACAAATCGTTGAAGAGCATTTCGTTTTCGCTGGCACACTTTGCGAAGACTTTAAGGTTTTCCTCGTTGACCTTTTCCGTCTTTTTGACATTGCTGATTACATTGTTGATTCCACGGACATTGTTTTCGATTACGGAACCAATTCTTGTAATGTTCATGTTGCTTGACTGGTTTGCCTCCCTAACCTGAGAGAACTTGTTGAGGGTTTCCTCTGTCTGGCTGGCCAGGTTTTCAAGAGCCTCAGTATTGCTCTTGGTGATTTTTTCAAGGTTGGTAATTGAATTTACGAGTTTTTCGACATTGAGATTTATTTCCTCGGATGTTTTGCTTGTGTCGTTAGAAAGTTTCTTTACCTCGTTTGCGATAACGCGGAAGCCCTTGCCTGCAACACCTGCGCGAGCCGCCTCAATTGAAGCGTTAAAAGAAAGTAGGTTTGTCTGGGCGGAAATATTCTGAATGTCATTGATTTGAGAAGAAATGACCTTTGCCTGAGAAATAAGGCTCTCAAATTGAGCGGCATATTTTCTCTGCTCCTGCTCAATCACATCTACGGAATTTCGGAGAGACTGAATCGTCTGGGCAATCATTCCCAATCGATGAATGTTTCCCTCAACGCTTTCAGAAATCTGACGGTTTCCAGCCTCCATTTCACTCGTGTCGTCCAGAAGCTGCTGAAGGGCCTGCTGCTGTTCCTGAGCCGCCTGAGACTGGGCTTCACGGCTTTCCAGGTATTTTTTAAGGAAGTCGCCACCGATAGCATCTTTTGCCAGATATTGAATCAAAGTCTCGACGGTATCGATTCCAGCTTTTACAAGATTTATAGATTCCATTTTTAGTCTCCCATTACCAAGCTGACAAGAGTCTGATTACAGTGTACCCGACCGATTTGCTCGCCATAGCACGAGAAACCGCAGAATGTGGGGAAAGTCTGCCTGTATTTGCGGATAATGCTGTCTGCTATTCCCATTCGGTCAAAAGCCATTGTTCGGGTAATGCAGGTCATAAGCAGGGTGAATTTAGGGCTTGGAATAACCGCTTTAATGCCAGAGCAAGTTTCGTCGCATTTTTTTTCGGGATCGCCTATGTGCATCATTTCCAAGGTTGAATTTGGAACGACCCGGGCAAAAAGCGAGCACGAACCGTCGGGGGCAAAGCCTGCCAGAGCCGCAATGTGGATTGAGCCGTTGATATGGCGGCCAAAGGGATTCTCAAAGGTCATGCCTTCTGCCTGAGACTCAGAGACACCAAGCTGCTGGGCGTAAACCGATTTTGCCCGCTGACCGTTCAGCGAGTAAATGGTACGGTTGATGGTGTCGGACCGGGTAACATAAATTGTCTTTCCGGTCGGGTTGAAAATATCTTCCTGCCTGATGTCGAACTTGCAGGGCGTTTTTACGAAAAGGAAGGCGGCTCCATCCTGGGTTGTTTTTCCGTTATAGCTTACGAATGTTTTGGCCTCGCTGCCAGTAAAACCAGCCGTTCCTCCAGCAAGGGCAAATTTGTCGTTTTGAATGATTGAGTAAAAATTTGAGAGAATCGTTTCTTCGGCATTGAAGACACCGTTGATGAAAGCCACGGCAAAAGCCGACTGGTGGGAAGAAGGATCCCCACAGGAAATTCCAGCAGAGCGGAGGGCGGTTTCGATGTCGGTTTTGCTGCCAACAGGATACTTGCTTCCGTTTTCTACGAGAACGCCTTTTACCCTGGTACGGGAATCGCTCATGGTGGTTAGGACTACGGAATCATTTTGGAATCCGTTAGTGTCAATTTCACCGGCTGTACTTGCACCGATTACTTCTGAATTTGGAAATTTTTCTTTGATTGCAATAGAAAGAGCAGCAAAGTCGTATTTTATTGCAGCCATAAAAATAACGGCATTGTAAGAATCAGGATTGCCCCGCAACTGGCGGAACAAGTCATCGGCTGCCCCTTGGGCATCGCTGATTCTGGTTGAAACTACTTCTTGAACCATAATTATATCCTTGTAAGAATATTTTACAACAAAATTGAAATAAAGTAAAATTTTATTTATAAGATAGTTTCAAAGCCAGAGAAAAAATCATGCCGTCCGCCCCCCTGCCACTCGTGAGAGGTCCAAGAGGAAGATAAATGCGGAAATCCCCGCCGATTTTCCAGACCGGGGAAAGAATGTATGAATAAGAAAGTAAAAATTCAGGATAGAGGAAGTTTAAGTCGCTGAAAAATCTTCCGTTTATGTCGGATACATCATCGCTGGCCCTGCTGCCTGTGTCCCGGTTTGGATCGTCAGAGGATACGCCGTTTGAAAGAAAACCGTGGCGGAAAAGAAAGGCAAGGCCGCCCGAAAGCGAAAGGAGGTGCTTTTGGCTTTGTCCCAGGCAAAAGCTATAGCCGCCAGTAAAGTCAAGCATAAATGAAAGGACGGTAGCCGTACGATTTTCCACTTCGGCAGGGCGGGCTTCACTTCCGTCCCAGAGATAGTAATTGGAAAAAAAAGACCCGTGAACCTGGGCAAGAACCATGTTTTCAAAACGGAAGTCTCCGCCAAGTCCCAGAGAGTACATTATCGGTGAGGGAGCAGATTTTGTGGAATTTTGGGTGTTTACCATGAGATTAGGGCCTGCGGTGACAAAAAAATCCGTATCCATGGCTGAAACAGGAGCGAGAAAAAGAAGAAAAATGACTGACAATACAAAAAATTTCTTCATAAGCAAAGCGCAAGGGGGTGTAACCCCTTTAGTTGCAGAGTGAGCCAGGGCGAACGGCGCAATGAGCGTTAGCGAAGGGTGAAAGCCCCGACCGCCACTTGTGGCGGATGCGCCCTTATATTCTACTTTGAATAGAACAATTTTTCCATATCAACGGTGAGGAATCCGGCACGACCTGTCTTGTAGAAGTCACTTTCTTCCCATGAAACCAGAAGATACTTGCCGCTTATGGCAAAGGCCTGGTAAGAGTATCGCTGGGGAAGTTTTGGCAGTCGGAAAGCCACTGTTTTTCCATTGTTAATCAAAGGATAGCCGTCCAGAGAGCCTGCAAAGTAAGTCGTTCCGTCACTGAATACGGCGCAAATCCAGTTGTCCTTGATGATTGCATTTGCCGCGCTGCCTTCATCTTCGTCCCCGGCTGAAAAATATCTGGGGGAAGAGCCTCCAAAGTCGTGGCAAGTTAGCAAAAAGCTGAAGTCTTTTGGGATTGATTTTAAAAGCGTCTTCAGGCGGCCTGGAGCCTTTGAGAAGTCTTCTGGAGTCACGAGATTTCTGTAGCTCGACTCTGAAATTTCCGAGACTTTTATGCTTGAGCTGTCACTATTGCTGGAAAATGGCTGGACGCTGGCCAAATCTACCAGGGATTTCCACTTGATGTAATGGAAAGAAACCTTGTCGTTTTTCGTTGACTTTACCGAGCTGAACCAGTCGCTTCCGTCAAAGAAAGTTCCAGTGACTTCCCCGCTCTGCTCTATGTTAAGCTCGCCGTAAGTAACGACGGGGTAAAACATTTTTTGCGCAAGGGAAAGGCGGATTATATGGCTCTGGTTCTGATTCTGGCTTCTGTTAGCCGTCTTGTTGAAAAATGAATTTTTGACCAGGGTAAAGTAAGGTACATTCCCCTCGAAAACAAGGTTTCCGGCAGTTGAGTCCGAAAAAAGCTGGTAATCCTGAATCAAAACAGGATTGTCAGTATTGTCGAAATAAAGGGCACCAAGGTGATTGACCAGCATAATAGCCTTTCCGTCAGCAGTAACATTTCCGTCGCAGATTCGCACGCTTTCGGTCCATGGTCTTAGGGAAGTTATGGCCGAGTGCTGGGGCAAGTCTATTTCGTTAAAGGTGTCGTTGGCAAAGAAAAACCATTTGTGGTCGCTGGACTTTTGCTGCATCTGCATTGGCTCTTCCTTGACCTTTGCCTTGTTAGAGCAGGCCGTAAGGATAAGGCAGACCGAGACAATCTGAAGGATTATTTTCGACAATTTCATGTATATATTATCGGATTCTTAGCCTTTCAACTTAGACATTTCCGTCTGGCAAAGCTGGTCACACCTCTCGTTGTACTGAACTCCGGCATGTCCCTTGACCCAGTTCCATTCCACATTCAGGGCATTGTTGAGGGCATCCAATTTTTGCCATAGCTCTTGATTTAAGACAGGCTTTTTTGCGGCCGTTTTCCAGCCGTTTTTCTTCCAGTTGTGAATCCAGCTGGTAATGCCGTTTTTTACATACTGGCTGTCTATATTTACCTGAATTGGGGAAGAACGAAATCGCTCGGTGTTGTAAATGGCAGAAAGGGCAGAAATTGCGGCGGTAAGCTCCATGCGGTTGTTTGTGGTGAGTTTTTCGCCCCCGGAAAGCTCCCTGGCCTCCCCTTCCGCAATTACAACGCAGGCCCAGCCTCCGACTCCGGGATTTCCCCAGCAGCCGCCGTCAGTATATACGATGATTTTTTCGCCCAGAGCAGGGCTTTTCATCTGGTCAAAAGAAAGTGTATTTTCCATAGCGAAAGAAGTATATCAAAAGGAAGTGGGGAAGTCTCTCCCCCAGTCCCGCTCTTAGTTTGCAATCAGTATTTTGCTTTCGTGGGAAACTTCGTAAGTTTTGCCGTTTACAGTCCATTTTCCGGCGGGAAGGTTGCAGAGGACAAGTCTCATGCCTTTTTTAACTTCTTTTTCGGGAAGGGAAATTGCTGGGTTTTCGCTTTTGCCGTCATCTTCGCTTTTGCCGTCATTTTTCTTCTTTCCCTTGTAAAAGCCCAAGGCAAATTCTTCAGAAAGGGCAATGTCAAAGTCCTCTGTCTGAAGCAGGCGAATTTCCTCAGCCGGGAGGCCTTTTTCGCCTGAAAAAACTTCCATGGCGTTAAAAAGAGTCTGACTTTCATTTTTTGTCCCGGAAGATGATATTTCCACCCTGCCCCAGCCAGACTCGCTTTTTTCATTTACGGCCTTTTCGCTTCCACCAGAATAATTTTTCCCCGCAATTTCCCACTGATGGCCTTTTCCGCCGATTTTTTTAATCTGCGGACTTTGCGGAAGGAGAACGATGTTTTTCAGTCTTCCTCTTTCTTCTCCACTAGAGACAGTTATTGTATTTTCCTGAATTATTGGCTCAGAAAGAGTGTTCAGGAGAAAAATGCCTTTTGCAAGTGAATCTACCTGGTCATAGACAAAAAAATAAAGTGGTTTTTTTTCATCGCCTGTAAAAAGTGCCAGCATGGAACGGTGAACAAAAGAGCTTTCATCATAAGCATTGGAAATATCACCGGCAAGAAAAACAAGGCCTTTACCGTCCTTTAAGTTGTCATAGCGGGCAGTGATTTTCGCCCGCTTATACTTTCTGTCAGAAAGAATTTGCTCAAAATTTTTCGCCTCAGGAAGGGGACGCTGAAGGCCGTAGCCCTCGTATGTATCTGGCGTAAGCTGAAGCAGGATTGTGTTTTTTGAAACCGATGAATGGTAAAATTTCTGGGTGTGCTCTGCCCTGTAGCCGCCATTTTTGTCTTTTCCGCCGCCTGAGACATAAAAGCCTGCCGTTGAGGCCAAAAGACCATTGCAGAATATCTCGAAACTTCCCGCATCCTGATGCTCATGGTTGGCCTGGGCATACTCGCCGATTTTAAGGTGAAGGGCAGCCACATTTTTGCCGTCCCAGGCTGAAAAAGCAAAGTATTCTCCAAGGGGCGAGGGAGCGTAATAAAGGCTTGGCAGATTTTTGTAATCAAGGGGAAGCAAAGCGACATCATTAAAGATTAGGAATTGCACCGGGGTAAGCAGCTCGTCATTTTCGCCATTTTCGTTGTACTTAAACTTTGTGAAATTATCCAGGCCTTCTCTCGCAAAGAATTTAGCATAAGGGTCTTTTGAGAGTGAATAATGCAGAATAGCATTAGCCGTATATCTAAATGAGTTATAAATCATTTTTTCAATGGAGTGGTCATCCCCGATGTGCCAGGTCATTTTGTCGGGACGAATATTATAGAGAAAATAATGGCTCCAAAGGGCCGCCTTTCCCTGGTAAGGGTCTTCTGCCCCCATAGCCTTTATCATAAGGCAAGCCCACAAATCAAAAATTGAACGGTAGGGGCCGTAGCCAGTCCCCTGAAAATTCGGGGCGTGGGATTCATAAAAAAAGAGCCGGGCAGGAACGAATTCCGAATAAAACCTTGATGCAGACATTTCCCATAAATCCTTGTGCTCATCGTACATGGAGATTGCGGCGGCAAGATAAGCCCTTAACAGCTGACCTTCCGCAGAATGTCCCGTAACTGACTTTCCCTTCAAGGGCGGATAACCAATCTGAAGTTTTTTCATAAATGAAACAGTCTGTTTGTAAAGCTCGGCTTTTTCTTTTTCGGACAAGGCTGAATAAGCCCAGTCATAAATTTCTGCGGCAGTGAGAATCATCTGACCGTAAGGGCGGTAATCGTCGTAAATTCCTGTAAGGTCTATTGAATTGCAGCAATTAAGGAAAGTTTTATAGGCCCAGTCACAATATTTTTTTTCTCTCGTGAGGGCATATTTGAAGGCCGCTGCCTCAATAGCCGCCACAAGCTTTCCAGACCACCTGAAGCTGCGTTTTTTTACGCTGGTGAAGCCACTTTCTTTTCCAAAATATTCGGCAAGGATTTTTTCACTTTCCGTAAATGCGGGAAGATTTTCGGGATGATGAAGGTTTTCTTTTATCTGGGAAAGTTTTTCCTCAGTAAAAAGAAGGCGGGGATGGATTTTTTCCGGCGGATTGACGGGAAGAGTCTGACAAAAAAGCCTGGCTGAAAAAAGACAGAATATAAATGGAATAGAAATTGCTTTCACAAAAGTAAGTATAAAACGAAAAAAAGAATTCTGGCAAATAATCACGGCAGTTTTTGCGACAAAAAATCGCGCCCCCTGATATTTCAACAAGTTTCATGCATGAAGATGACTTTTCCGTCTGTTTTTATTTTTGAGAGTATGCTAGAATATGTTTTAAGGAATATAAAAAATGCTGAATGTAGATACAATCAAAAACGGTCTGGTCATTGACCACATCAAGGCGGGCTTCGGGCCTCAGATTTTTCACTTTTTGGGACTGGACAAGGCTGAT
Organism: Treponema sp. UBA4326; assembly: GCA_002393835.1. Lineage (GTDB taxonomy): Bacteria > Spirochaetota > Spirochaetia > Treponematales > Treponemataceae > Treponema_D. The sequence continues at coordinate 15,074 of DGTW01000371.1, read as the reverse complement.
TTTTCTTGTGCCCTCATCATGAATGTGGCATCAAAAAAGTCTGGCAAAAAAGACATCATCAAAATTGACAACATAATCAACATCGACTATTCAGTTCTGGGTTTCATCGACCCTAACATCTGCATCAATGTCATCAAAGACGAGAAAATCGTCCGCAAAATCAACATGGAACTGCCGGAGCGAGTGGAAAATGTCATTCACTGCAAAAACCCTCGCTGCATCACCGTTACGGAAAACTACGTGCGTCCAGTTTTCAAGCTGATAAACAAGGAAAAAGCCCAGTACGCCTGCGAATACTGCGATGCACTCTACGCAGCCGGCTCAATCGACTAAAATCAGGTAAATATATAAACCCCAAGAAAGTGATATGAACTATTTTTCAAAAATTGTAGCAGCTTACAACAAAACGAGTTTAATTCTTCGTATTCTTATCGGAATTGTAATAGGTGCCCTGTTCGGAATCTTAATTCCATCTCAGTTATGGCTTGGAGTTTTAGGTGATTTATTCGTCGGCGCCCTCAAAGCTGTTGCCCCGGTTCTCGTTTTTGCCCTCGTAGCCACTTCTCTGGCAAAAGGAGGTACGAAACTTGACCGTCGCTTCAGAACTGTTCTTTTTCTCTATATCATAAGCACTCTGCTGGCTTCATTTGTAGCCGTTGCGGCAAGTTTTCTTTTTCCTCAGACAATCACTCTCGCACGGAAAACAGTGGCAAACTCTGCTCCAACAGGAATTGGAGAAGTCTTAAAGAATCTTCTGATTAATGCAGTTTCAAATCCAATTGATTCTCTGGTTCGCGCAAATTACATTGGAATTCTTGTGTGGGCTTCCCTTTTTGGTCTTGCAATTAAATCATTTGTAAGCGAAAACACAAAACAGTGCATGACAGATGTGGCAGAAGCAATTTCAAAAATTGTCCGCTGGATTATTAACCTCGCTCCTTTCGGAATCTTTAGCCTTGTATTTATGACCGTTGCAACAAACGGAATCGGTATCTTTAAGAATTACGGTTCTTTGCTCGCCCTTCTGGTCGGTTCAATGCTCTTCATGGTTTTCGTCGTTTCACCTCTTATCGTAGCAATAAACCTTCGCTGCAATCCTTATCCACTTGTCTGGAGATGTGTAAAAAACAGCGGTATCACAGCATTCTTTACGAGAAGCTCAGCCGCAAATATTCCAGTCAATATGGAACTCTGCGAAAAATTAGGCTTAGACAAAGAAATGTATTCAGTTTCAATTCCTTTGGGCGCTACAATCAATATGGATGGTGCGGCAATCACAATCGCCGTTATGACTCTTGCAGCGGCTCACACATTAGGAATTTCTGTTGATATTCCTACAGCCATTTTTCTCTGTCTCATGGCCACATTGGGTGCATGCGGAGCTTCCGGTGTCGCAGGCGGTTCCCTTCTTTTGATTCCCATGGCCTGTTCACTTTTCGGCATTTCAAACGACATCTCAATGCAGGTCGTTGGAGTGGGTTTTATCATCGGAGTCGTACAAGACAGTATCGAAACAGCACTCAATTCATCTTGCGATGTTCTCTTTACTGCAACCGCCGAATATAAATCATGGTTGCGCCAGGGCAAGCCACTTCCAGAATTTTAAAAAAAATAGAATAATTCCTCTTTGACTCAGAATTGTATTTTGAAGCAGCTTACAGACTTTTTCTTTTATTTTCACCTCGAATCACAATCTGAGACTGACTCTTATCGACGATGCTTTCTTCCATAATGATTTCGCCGATTTCATCTGCTGTCACGCTTCCTGAAAGAATGTTCTTTACGCTGTCGATTTTGCCCCGAACATCTGCATGAACTGAAGAACGCTCAAAAGCCAGGTCGCAGCCTTCCATGGTGCAATTTTTAAGCACAAGATTCTTGCAGTAACAGAAGGGCTGGGTTCCGATAATGTGGCAGTCAATCAGGGTAAGGTTTTCTGAATACCAGCCCAGATATTCGCTTTTGATTACGCTATTTTTGACAGTCACATTTTTTGTGTGCCAGAATGCGTCTTTTGTATCCAGTTCTGAGTCACTAATCTCTATGTCCCGGTCATACTGAAAAGAATATTTTCCTTTCATTTTAAGGCCGGTGATTTTAGCATTTTCCACCTCAAAGAAGGGATATTCTGAATCGCTGATTGTCGTATTTTCAATTACAAGATTTTTGCATTTCCAGATGAATTCCGGGGACGAAACCTGGCTATTTTTAAGGATAATGTCCTCACATTCCCTCAAGGCTTTGATTCCATTCAGCTTGCAGGAGTCAATTTCAATTTTTTTATCGTACCAGAGGGCAGCCCGGCAGTTTTCGGTCAGCTCGCATCCCTTGATTTTAGCCTCTGTCACATGCCAGAAAGGATAGCGGAGGTTCATAAAGCAGTCCTCCACGCTGATTGCTGAGGCTTCCTTTAGGGCTGATTCGCCGTCAGCTGGCCCGTCAAAGCGACAGTTTTTTACTAGAGCATTTTTCACGCCATAAAGGGCTCGTTCCTGGTCAAAAGTCTGATTCTCAAAGTTGCATTCAAAATTCATATTGTATTAAATATAATTAAACAGAGCCAATTCGGCAAATTTTTTCTTGCGAATGTTTTTGGACTGAATTTACTCTAGTCCCAAAAGGAAAAGCTGTGCTATACTATAAGTCATTATGAAAAAAAATTCTTCTATTCTGATTATTTATAACGCACGTCTGGTCGATTCAAAAATGGACGGCAATGGCACCATCATCATTGCTGAGGGTAAAATCCGCGGAATCACTCTGGGCGAATGTAAAAGCGCAAAAAACGCCCTACTTTTGGCTCAGGCTTTCCTTACAGAAAGTGAGTTTGAGTCAGCTCCAGAGCTTTACGATGCAAAAGGCTTAACACTCATGCCTTCTTTCATCGACATGCATGTTCACTTCCGCTATCCGGGGCAGACTCAAAAGGAAGATTTGGATTCAGGCCTTCATGCGGCAGTTGCAGGCGGTTACGGTACGGTCGTACTCATGCCGAACACAAATCCAGTAATTTCAGACCGTGAACTTGCCAAAAAAGTCATGGAAGAGGCAAATTCCAAAAATCTTGCCCGGGTTTTCCAGACTGTCAGCATTACGAAGAATTTTGAGGGAAAAGACACAAGCTGTCTCGATTCACTCACAAACGATGAATTTCCTGTAATCACCGAAGACGGTCACGATGTAGATTCCGCCGCCGTCATGCTGGAGGGAATGAAAAAGGCCGGCGAAAAAAACATCATTGTAAGCTGCCATTGCGAAGATCCGTCGCTAGCACAGGCCGCCCGGCCATACCGCCAGCGGGCACTTGGCTTCATGGAGCAATACGGAATTCCAGCCGGAAAAGTAAATGTCGAAACGCCCAATGTTCCGGCCTCGGTAAATTTTGAAATCGACGGAAACCTTACAAAGGCCAATTCAATTCTAGCCCTGGCAGAAGACACGGCCACGCTCCGCAATATCGAAATTGCAAAAAGTGCAGGCTGTCACATTCACATCTGCCATTGCTCGACAAAAGTCAGCATGGATGCTGTTCGCCGGGCAAAGGAAGAAATTAGCTGGGGAAACACGCCGCATGGCTTTGACTGTACGGTTGAAGTCACGCCCCATCATTTAGGGCTTGTCGGCACAGACGCTCCCAACATCAGGGCTCTGGTAAATCCACCTCTCCGAAGTGAAGACGACCGTCGGGCAATTATCGAAGCCCTCCGTGACGGCACGGTGGACGCAATCGCCACAGACCATGCCCCCCACACCCAGGAAGACAAGGCAAAGGGAGCACCAGGCTTTACCGGAATAGAAACGGCCTTTGCCGTCTGCAACACAATCCTCGTAAAAAAAGAAGATTTTTCACTTTCAAAACTTTCCCGCCTTATGAGTGCAAATCCAGCCAGACTTTTAAGAATCAATGCAGGCCGTCTCAAAGTCGGCTACAATGCAGATTTGGTTCTTGTAAATCCAGATGAAGACTGGATTGTAAACAGCGAGAATTTTGCCAGCAAGGGAAAATCCACTCCCCTCGAAGGAAAGCAGCTTACAGGAAAAGTGCATGCGACCTTCTTTGGCGGAAAAAAAGTGTTTTAACTGAATCTTCACAATACTTGTCATGCTGACTTTTTCAGTATGATTCTCGGAGTTTTTTATGTATAGCGAAAAATTTCTTCGGGTTCTTTCCAGGCAATACCCCACCGAAAGAGCCGTAATTTCTGAAATCGTCAATCTTCAGGCAATTCTCTCCCTGCCAAAAGGCACTGAGCACTTTTTGACAGACATTCACGGCGAATTCCAGCAGTTTTCACATGTATTGCGAAACGGCTCAGGTTCCATCAGGACAAAAATTGAAGAAGTTTTTGGCAACACAGAAACGGCAAGCACCAAAAGAGCGCTGGCAACGCTGATTTACTACCCCAAAGAAAAGCTTGAGATCGTTCGCCAGACAGAAAAAGGCGAGGATTTAAAGGACTGGTACACAGTCACCCTGCACCGCCTTGTGGCAATGCTCCGCCGGGTTTCATCAAAATACACCCGCTCAAAAGTTCGCAAAATCATGCCAGAAGATTTCGCCTATGTCATCGAGGAGCTGATTACTGAAAAGGAAGAGCTGACCGACAAGCAGGCCTACTACAACTCTATATTGCAGACCGTAATCAGAATCGGGGCGGCTGAAGCCCTTATCGAAGCCTTATGCAACATGATTCAGACCCTCGTAATCGACCATCTGCACATTATCGGAGACATTTTCGACCGGGGACCAGGGCCTCATCAGATTCTCGACAAGCTCATTCATTATCACTCCATGGATATTCAGTGGGGCAACCACGATGTAGTCTGGATGGGTGCTGCCGCAGGAAGTAAAATCTGCATCGCCAATGTGGTCCGCCTTTGCGCCCGCTACAACAACCTTGATGTCCTCGAAGAAGGCTACGGAATCAACCTCACGCCCCTCGTCACTTTCTGCATGAAGGCCTACGGCCACATGGACAGGCACGCCGTTCATAAGGCTATCTCCATCATTCAGTTTAAGCTTGAAGACGCAATGATTCGCCAGAATCCAGAATTTGAAATGGATAAGCGGCTCATCCTCGACAAAATCAACTGGGAAAAAGGCACAATCACCATAGACGGAAAAGAATGGCCGCTGAATTCAACAAATTTAAACAATGATTTTCCGACCATAGACCGCAAAAACCCGGCAAAACTCAACGAAGACGAAATCATGGTGATGAACCGCCTGGCCTATTCTTTTATGCACTGCGAAAAATTGCAGAATCATGTGAAATTTCTCTACAAAAAAGGCAATTTGTACAAGGTCTTCAACGGAAACCTGCTTTACCACGGCTGTATGCCCCTTGATTCAGAAGGAAAATTCCTTAAAGTCAATATTTTCGGCAAGGAATTCTCCGGCAAGGCTCTCTATGACGAGCTTGAAGTCTGGGCAAGAAAGGGCTACTTTTCAAAGCCTGGTTCAAAAGAAAAGGAAAGGGGCGAAAGCATTCTCTGGTATTTGTGGACTGGGCCTAAATCGCCATTATTCGGCAAAGACAAAATGGCCTGTTTTGAAAACATGTTCATTGAAGACAAGGCCGCCAGTAAGGAACACAAAAATCACTATTACGACGAAGTTGAAGATGTGGCCACTGTTGAAGCAATCCTCACGGAATTCGGACTCGACCCGAAGACCGCCCACATCATAAACGGCCATGTCCCTCAGGAAGTCAAAAAAGGCGATTCACCGATTAAATGCGGCGGAAAGCTCCTGATTATCGACGGAGGATTTGCCGCAGCCTACCACGAAAAAACAGGAATCGCGGGTTACACTTTAGTCTGTAATTCTTACGGACTGCGCCTTGTGGTGCACGAAAAATTCACCAGCTGCGACCAGATGATAGCCACGGACAGCGACATCGTTAGCGACACGATTACGGTCGAAAAATTCCCCAGCCGCCACTATGTCGCCGACACAGACCGAGGTCTGGAAATCAAAGAGCAGATTGCAGAGTTGGAAGATTTACTTGAACTCTACCGAAGGGGTCAATAAAAAAAAGCGTTCGAAAACTAGAATGGTTTCCGAACGCTTTTTTTTACCAGCCGAAACGCAAGCCAACAAAGGCCCCGTAGCCGTCTCTCTTAAAACTTGAAACAAAGGTCGTTCCGCACCAGCTGGCCTGAGCCATAATCTCAATGGCACGGAAGTTAAAGCTAAAGCCAAATCTCTGCTGGAATATCTGATTCTGATATGCCGTTCCAAGATTGAAGTTAAAAATATGTTTGACCACAGAAAGCCTAAAATCAAGGGCATATTCAGGATAGAAAGTTGCCTCTGCCGAATAGGGGTTTCTTACAGCAAAGCCAATGGCGGGCTTAATCTTGAACCAGTCGCCGAAAGGCATGTAAGTCGCATTCAGCCCAAGCTTGAAGGGGCGGTGAATATCGCGGCTTTCATTTGAATATGTAAAATCATCATGGCCGGAGTCGCTTCCGTGCTCCTCTGTGTCATTGAGATAACCAAGGGCATTTGTTTCGTAGAAATAAGCCCAGACTCGGGTACTCATTTTGTGCTTTAATGTGCCTGCAACCAGAGGAATTCTCGTGTAAAGACCTGCGTTAAGACTTTCGAGCCAGTTTCGCTCGGCTTCAATAGAAAAATCAAAGCCACCATGAGAAAGAAGCCTTCCTGCACTAAGATTCAAATCATCGAAATGTTTGCCGTTTTCGATGAAGTCATGCATGTCGAGTGCCGTATAAATGTCTATGTTTGCCTCTGCCTCTGCGCGAATGGCTCCGCTGGAATCGGATTTGACGGAAGCTGTTGCCGTAGTCTTTGGAATATAGAAAATCGGGGCAAAATAAGTCGGCGTGAATTTTATACCGATATCCTTGATTATTGTTTGGAAAGAAGAGCCAATGCAGATGTAAGACTCAGCGGCTCCATCAACATCGCTCGTCCGGCTTTCTCCGACAGAAAGACCGTCTGCAAGAATATCGAACATGTCTTTTCCAATGTTGAAGCGACCGATAGTCTCCACATTGGTGAAGAGCGAAAACCTGAAGCGGCTGCTCAAATTCAAATTGATGAAAACCGATTCCTTATTGTAAAGCCCAAGAGAAAATCCGTCTTCAGGAACATCAGAAGCAATTTTTTTAAGGTCGAAAACAAGATTTTTCTTCAGTATATCCTTTAGCATGAAATTGCTGTTTGCGAAGGCCGCATTTGCGTCAATTCCAAGCTCAAAAATTCGGAAGGGTTTTGAAAGCAAATCTCCCTCAAATTCCGCAGAAAAAAGAGAAGAAGAGCAGAAAAAAGCCATGGCCGAAAGTAAAAGTGACTTCAAAACATTTTTTTTCATAATTTTTTCCCTCCCCTACTTAGACCAAACTTCAACTGGAATATTTTCATCGAATTCAAGATGAACTGTTCCACTTATGTCAAATCCGCCATTTCTAGGAATATATTGAACCTGCGAATTAGTACCGTCTGTCGGGACCTCGATTTCTGCGCAAATTTTCGGAATAAACGGATAACCTTCTTTTGAAAGAATCTTTGAAATTTCATTCTTCGAGAGGTTCAAAGACTGCATACCGTCGGAGATTTTCAGTTCTTTTCGGTACTTCTTGTAAGGGTCAGTCTCTTCTTCATTTGGATCAAAGACTGGCTTTATTGTCGTTCCGTCAGTTTCGACCGTGTATAGGTAAAGTTTGACATTCAAATCTTCATCCGCTTTGTGAGTCGTTCCCGAAGGATCTTCATACTCTTTTTCATTCAGAATAAGATTATTGTTGATATGATATGCGATATAAGAAGCTTTCAGACCTTCCGCATACTTATAAAAGTCCGTGTCCTTTGCTTCGCTACGGTCAAACAAATCTTTATTTAAATCTGCCCGCTCATCTGCATCTTTAGTAAGTGAGATTACATCTTTAATCTTAATCCAGCCATCGGGAGAAGAATCCGTAGTCGGAATATCATAATTATCTTCAAGCTGAATCTGCAACGGAAGAACCAGCGCAAGAGAGACTGAAATTTTTGCATCGGTCTTTTTCAATTCTTCTATTGCATCACCGTCAAGGTTAATAACGCCTTTGCTTTTTTTAGGATCCAGATGAAGGTCGTATGAAATCTTAAGGTTGTCAGGTCTGTCGTTCAAAAGTTTTGAGATTTTGCCATCTGGGATTTTGTGAGAATAACCTCGTCCCTCATCATTCCGGCGTATTACATCAGGATCGGTGATAAGTTTTCCTAGATTTTTAGCAGCAGCCTGAGCGAAACTGATTATCGGAATTCGCATTTCCATAGAACCATTTTTTTCTGGCTCTTCACCCTCATCTCCCAAGAAATACAAATCTTGATATGCAGTACCCTTCTCATCAGTATAAGAGGCATGAATCTTTCCAACGATTTCAAGATCCTGCAAGGCCTCTGATTTTATATCAGGTTTTGAGACGAAAAGATAACCTTCAACTTTTGAGCCATCATCAAGGGTTGAGTCCGCAAATTTTATATCCTTTATAAGATCCTTGCCGTCACCTTTCATTATGTCACTCAAAAGAGTAGAGAAATTCAAGCCAGTGTCTTCGTTTCCAGAGAAGTTAGCAAGGTCTTCCAATTTAATTTTGATGTTTTTAAGTTTTGTAATTGAACAAATACCGCTCATAACAAGTTCGGTTTTTTCACCAGCAGAAGTATCGGCAAAGATAATTGTTGCATTTTCAAGTGCGACTTCCAGCCAGCTTATGTTTGTCTCAGTGTAATTACTTGTATCGCCAGGAGTAACAGAAGATGTATCATAGGTGTAAGTTTTTTCTGGAACAACTCTTAGGTCGTCCAAAGTAGCCTTTTTATAAAGCGCATAGCCTTCTGGAGTATCTGTATCCGGGCTGAATTTATCATTTGAAATATTTACGCCACCAGTAATCGTGAAGTTCGATTTTTCAACTTTAATTCCTGACCATCCCTCTGGAAGTTTACAATAGAAATCAAGCTCACCTTTTTCGATTGTTGCTTCCTGAAGGCTTTGATTAAGACCTGCGAGTTCAAACTCTTTAGGAATGTAGATTCGACCATTTTCACCAAGGTCAGAGTGAGACATAGTTAGACCTGTGATTTTGTCAATCTGGAGATTTTCAGGCCCCATTTCGATTTCATAAGTATGAGTAACACCTAAAGTTCCTCCAGAAAGAGAGCCTTCAACAATTATGTACATATTCTGAACAATTGGTTTTCCGGCCAAATCAAGTCGTATTGTATTTCCTGGAGCACATTCTTCGTTATCACTAGCAGCAATTATCTTTGAATGGTCATTTGCATTAACAAGAACAATTCGCGCCTGCATACTGAAACCTTCAGAAATAGGGGTGGAATCCGTCTTTTTAATAACAATTTTCATTTTTCCACTACGGACAATCATTTCCGTAAAATTTGGAGTTGTAATATCAAAAGTAAAACCTAAATCCGAAATCGAGCGAGGCCCAAGCTCGGCTGGTTCGACCATAGGGAATGGCTTGCCACCTTTAATTGTCAAAGTATCCGAAATCGACTCATTAAAATCCGGCGCAGTGAATTTAGTCTCAGGAATTTCAATCTTTTCAAGATTTGTGTTCTCAATATTCTTATCGCCAATCGACAGTGGAATCTCTTTAATCGGATAATTGATAATATACTGCATGACAGCCGATTCACTTATCTTGCCGTCTATTGGAGGATTGTACTCATAGACTTCCGGCTTGTTTTGAGTTTCGCTTTCTGAACTGGTATTCTTTTTGATATTGTCATCCAAAACTCTCTGGATTTCTTCGATGCTTGCTTTTTCACGAATTTTGATGTCGCCGTTTCCCAGTGGCAGCGCAAACCTTGCGCCAGTTTTTACTGAAATTTTCTCCGGAATTTCCAGGCCAGAAAAATCATCACAGGCAAAAAAGAAAAGAAGGGGAATTGCACTTAAGAAAAGAAAAAGCTTTTTCATGACAGCCTCCATGAGGTTTTAACAAGAATAAGTATCGTCTTATTTTATTATAACTCAAAAGCAAAAAAGTGTCAGAGAAATTCGAAAAAAAAGCCTCGCACGAAGGCAAGGCTTACAAAATACGACGCAGATTTACGCAGATGAACGCGGATATTAGTTTTCAATCTGTGTGAATCTGCGTTTATCTGCGTCTAACTTTTATTTTTTCATCTTAGCGAAAGCAGCTGCGAACGGGTTGTAAGACATTCCGTCATCGCTGCCGAAGTTACGGTTGCCGTTGTTGCGCGGGCGGTCGTTATATTTGTGGCTGTCCAAAAATGGACAGCCTTTTTTTAGTTTAGCCGACCGATTAGATATGGAAGGGCTTTTTCAAATTTTACGCCATACCAGTGGTCTTTGTCTCCGGCAGTCAGTTTTATGGCCTCAACAACCACATCCGCTCCAAGGCTCGCCGCTTCGAAAAGTGTTTTTCCGCGGAGAAGACTTCCTGCAAGCACTGAGGCATACAAGTCACCTGTGCCGTGGGAAGATACAGGCTGTCTCTCGTTAAAATAGTATTCGATTTTATTTCCGTCATAAACCGCAATTCCCAGCTCTTTTTCAGCGAAACTTACGCCTGTCAAAACAACATTTTTTGCTCCCAGGGCGTGAAGATCGCGGCAGTTTTTTTCAATGTAAGATTTATCGTATCCGCTTGCGATGTATTTCTGCCCCAGTAGAAAACTTGCTTCGGTCAAATTCGGCATTATAACATCTGCCCCATCACAAAGTTTTTTCATTTCCTTCGGGAAATCTTGGTCAAAACCGGGGTACATTTTTCCGTTGTCGGCCATCACCGGGTCAACGATTCTCAGAGCGCCTGGTCTTGCGTTTTTTTTCATAATCTCAAGAATGTGGGGAATCTGTGCTTTTGAAACATATCCTGTATAAAAAGCATCAAAATCGATTTTTTCAGAGAGCCACCTGTCAAGAATTTTCGGCATATCTTCAGTCAAGTCGTGAAAAGTCCAGCCGGAATATCCTGCCGTATGATTTGAAAGCACCGAACTTGGCAGAATTGCTGTCTCAATTCCACAAGCAGAAATTACAGGAAGAGCGACCGTGAGCGAGCACTGGCCTACACAAGAAATATCCTGAATCGTTAGAAGTCTTTTGTCCATTTTTATCATATCTCCTTTTTTGTATGCAAAGATAATAGTCTTAATCTGGTATTAGATATATATTCAAAATTAAATAACTTTTATATAATCAGATTGTGATTACAGTAGATTTTGCAAAATGCGCCAACCTTTCTCTTACGGATTTTCTGGTGGAAGAGATAAAAAAGCAGATTCTTGAGGGAAAAATCCTTGAAAATGAAAAATTGCCCTCAAAACGCTCCCTTTCCCTGCACCTGGGGGTGAGCGTAATAACTGTTCAGAATGCCTATGAAAGGCTCATTGATGCCGGTTATCTTTATTCGATAGAAAAGAGGGGCTTTTTTGCCAGCGGACTTGCAAATCATCTGAAGTCGAAGAAAAGCATTGAAATTGTGGGTGGAAACGGTCAGACAGCAGTTTTTGCAGATGAAGGAAAAATGTCTGAAAGCCGGTATTTTGCTGATTTTGCCAGTAATTCTGTGGCCAGCGGTAACTTTCCCTTTTCCCTATGGTCTAAAACTATGAGACAGGTGCTGAATTCAGGGAACGAGAATCTCCTTAAAAAATGCGACGTTTTTGGAAGCCTTGAGTTACGGCGCGCGATTTGTCATCATCTCAAAGATTTCAGGAATATGGAAGTTTGTGAAAATCAAATCGTAATAGGGGCGGGAAGTGAATCCCTTTATTCCATGCTTGTGCAGTTTTTTGGGCGAGATAATGTTTTTGCGGTGGAGAATCCCGGTTACAGAAAAGCGGCGGAGTTTTTTAAAATCAACGGAACGGCCTGCGTTCACATCGGAATTGATGAGAAGGGGATTATTCCTGAAGAACTTGAGAAAAGCGGGGCTGATATTGTGCATATTTCGCCTTCCCATCATTTTCCAACAGGCATTGTGATGAATTTTGCGCGGCGAAAAGAAATCCTTGAATGGGCTTACAAAAAAGAAGGAAGATTTATCCTTGAAGATGATTATGACAGTGAATTTCGTTTTGTCGGCAAGCCTCTTCCCACATTACAGAGCATCGACAACAGGAACCGGGTGATTTATATCAACACTTTTTCAAAGACCCTTTCCCCTTCATTCCGAATTAGTTATATGGTTTTGCCGGAAAATCTTGCGCTGGAATTCGGAAAAAAACTGAATTTCTATTCCTGTCAGGTCTCTAGTTTTGAGCAGTTTACACTGGCGAGATTTATTGAAAGTGGAAATTATGAAAAGCACATCAATAAGATGAAAAATTATTACAGAAGTCTTCGGAATAACCTGATGTCATCTTTTCAAAAATCAGTATTGTCGAAAATCTCTAGGATTCGCGAAGAAAATTCCGGGCTGCACTTTCTTCTGTGTCTTGAAAAAGGAATTGATGCGAAAAGTTTGCAGGAAGAATGGCGAAAACAGGGGATAAACATTCCTCTTTTGTCAGAATATTTTTATGGGGAAAATAAAAATCCTGAGATAGAAACTACTTTTGTAGTAAACTACTCAGGACTTCCCCGTGATAAAATCAGCGAGATTGTGGCTCAGATGGCACAGATGAACGCGGATAATAGTTTTCCATCTGTGTGATTCTGCGTTTATCTGCGTCTAATTTCATTTTTTCATCTTAGCAAATGCTTCGACATCCATGTCGTGACGAGAATTTCCTTGCGGAAATTCTCGCGGACAACTTGCTTTGCGCCGCCTCCTTGCGGCAGATTTATCGTTTCAAAAGGGCTGCGAAGGGGTTATATGACATTCCGTCGTCCGAACCGAAGTTGCGGTTTCCGCCGTTTCGCGGGCGGTCGTTTGCAAAGGCCGGCTTTTTGTCGCCTGATGCACTTCCGCTGCCCTTCTTTACGACTACCACTCGCTTTTTGCCCTCGTTGGTCTGGCCTAGGCGGGTGTGCGCGTCGCTCTTTAATGAAAGGCTGATTCGCATTCGGTCTTTGTCCAGGGCGATGATTGTGAATTCTTTTACATCGCCGACTTTGATAACGTCCATTGGATCTGAGACAAATGAATCGCTGAGTTCTGAGACATGAATCAAAGCTGTCTCGTGCAAACCGATGTCAACGAAAGCACCGAAGTCAACTACGTTTTTGATTTTGCCTGTGACTTTCATGCCCACGGTCAAATCCTCGAACTTAACGACGCCTTTCTGCATGATTGGAGCAGGGTATCCGTCGCGTGGGTCACGGTTCGGCTTTCCAAGCTCTTCGATGATGTCGTTCAGCGTTGTCTCACCGATGTTGTATTTTTCGATGAGGGCTTTCTTTGTCTCTGCCGGGACCTGCTTTCCGCTTTTTACGAAATCCAGAACTTCACGGGCAACGTCATAGTTCTCCGGGTGAACCCAAGTGTTATCCAGAGGGTCAGAGCTTTCGGCGATTTTCAAGAATCCCGCACACTGCTCAAAGGCTTTAGGTCCAAGCCCCGGAACTTTTTTAAGCTCTTCACGGCTGGTGATTTTGCCGTTTGCGTCCCGGTAAGCGACGATTTTCTTTGCTGTGCTCATGTTGATGCCGGAAACATACTTTAAGAGCATGTAGCTTGCTGTGTTAAGGTTTACGCCGACCTGGTTAACGACAGAGCCGACTACTTCATCAAGCTGCTCGGCGAGTTTTTTCTGATTTACATCGTGCTGATAAAGGCCGACACCGATAGCCTTCGGGTCGATTTTTACAAGCTCTGCAAGAGGATCCTGCAGGCGGCGGCCCATTGAGATTGCTCCACGGATTGTAAGGTCAAGCTCAGGGAATTCTTCTGTTGCAACTGGGCTTGCAGAGTAAACAGATGCGCCTGATTCGTCAACGACTGTGTATTTTACGTCTGAATCAGCATAGTTTTCGCTGATAACTTTTGAAACCAAAGCCTGAACTTCGGGCGAGCCAGTTCCGTTTCCGACTGCAACAACCTGAATGTCGTATTTGTCGATAGCTTCATTAAGAAGATTATAAGCCTCGTCTGCCTGCTGAACCTGATAAATCTTGAAGTAGCCAAGGTATTTTCCAGTTTCGTCCAAAGCGGCACATTTTGTACCCGTTCTGATACCAGGGTCGATTCCCAAAACACGGCTTCCCTTGATTGGCTGGGTCATCAGAAGGTTTTTGAGGTTCTCGCTGAAAAGCTCGATTCCGTGGTCGTCAGCTTCGTCTGTCTCATCACTTCGGATTTCGCGGACGACTGCCGGAGAAAGAAGGCGAACCAATCCGTCCTCGATAGCTTCTTTGTGATATTTGTTTGAGATTTTTACCTTTTTCTGGAGCAATGCTACTGCATCATCAACAGGAACATCGATTGTAACGCTCAAGGCACCCTCTCGCTCAGCACGGTTGATTGCCAGGATTCTGTGCGGCTTAACCTGATTTAGAGGCTCTGAGTAATCCCAGTACATTTTGTAGGTTGATGTGTTCTCAACGACAGTTGCATCCTGTCCTTCTGGAACGATACCTTTTGTCTGGATTGAGCCTGCGCTCATATAAAGGTCGTGAACATCTGAGCGGTTTTCTGTGTCCTGGCTCGTTCGCTCAGCGATAATGTCCTCGGCCCCGGCGATTGCGTCTTTTGCGCTCTCAACATTGAGGGCTGAGTCTTCGTTGTCAGTTTTGATGTATTTTTCGGCCTCAGCTTCAACTGCAGCGTCGTCGTTCTGACCAATGATGAAATCTGCCAGCCCTTCCAGTCCCTTTTCGGCTGCCACCATACCCCGGGTCTTCTTCTTCTTTTTGAATGGTGCCCACAAATCCTCAAGCTCTGTGAGGGTTTTTGCGTTCATTGCGGCGTTGTAAAGGGATTCTGTGAGTTTTCCCTGACCAAAAATGCCACGAACAATTTCAAGGCGGCGTTCTTCAAGATTTTTATATGATTTGAACAAGTGGTCGCAGTCTGTAACCTGGACTTCGTTCAAGTTGTCATGCTTTTCTTTTCGGTAACGAGAAATGAAAGGGATTGTACATCCTTCATTCACCAGAGAGATAACTGCGCTGACCTGAGAAACA
>DGTW01000004.1 GCA_002393835.1 Treponema sp. UBA4326 | reverse complement strand
CGAGCAGAGTAAGGATAATACTCTGGTTAAGCATTTCAGCGATTGTCATAATTCCTCCATAGGATATGATTCGTAAAATAAGAATTTGAAAACAATTATAGATGATTTAAGACATTTACTCAATGTGAAGAAAGGGGAATTTAGAAAGAATTTTCACGGGGGTACGGGGGCAGAGCCCCTGTAGAGGGGGCAGGCGGAAATACCCGAACGAAGAGGAAGTGACAAGGCTTGCCTTGGCATTTCCGCGTAGTGAGTGGTATTGCAGCCGAGGGGGAGACTTTCCCCTTTGTAAATTTTAAATTTGACTTTTGGGAAATCTAATTTAGAATTGAATAATCAACTTTTCCGGAGGTACTAAATGGAAAATATTAAGGGCACTCAGACCGAAAAAAACTTGCAGACAGCTTTCGCTGGCGAATCTCAGGCACGAAACAAATATACTTACTACGCAAGCAAGGCTCGCAAAGACGGCTTCGAGCAGATTGCCGACATTTTTGAGGAAACAGCCAGAAACGAAAAAGAACACGCAAAAATCTGGTTCAAATTGCTCCATGACGGGGACATTCCTTCAACAGCAGACAATCTCAAGGACGCTGCTGATGGCGAGAACTATGAATGGACAGACATGTACGAGGGTTTTGCCAAGACTGCAAAGGAAGAGGGCTTTCCCCGCATCGCAAAACTCTTCGAGATGGTCGGCGCAATCGAAAAAGAGCATGAGGAGCGCTACCGAAAACTCCTGGACAATGTTACCGGCGAAAAAGTCTTCTCAAAAGACGGTGATGTAATCTGGCAGTGCGCAAACTGCGGCCACATCGTTGTGGGCAAAAAAGCTCCCGGCGCATGTCCTGTATGTATGCATCCGCAGAGCTTCTTTGAGGTTAAGAAAAACAACTACTAGGTCAATTTTTCAATTCCAAAATATCTCTTAAAATTGCAGATTTGCCGATTACTTTTGCAATTCTGCAATTTTTTTTCGCTTTTACATGTGTCATTATCTCCTTGCAGGCTGATGAAAGGGAAAAAGCAAAAAAAAGCCCCGAAAGCCTGCAAGGAGTTTTTATGAAATTATTAAATGTTTTTGCCGCCGCTTGTCTCGTTACAGGACTTTTCTTTTCCTGCGCCTCAACAGCTAAAGTTGAGCCTAAAAAAGTTGACAAGCCTGAAACCGTGACCTTCCCCTCAAAAGACAGCCTTCCAGTTACCGCCGACCTCTACATGGCCTACGGAAAGGACGCCCCCCTTATCCTTCTCTGCCACAGGGCAAACTGGTCAAGAGGTGAATACCTTGAAATCGCACCAAAACTCAACCTGCTTGGTTTCAATGCAATGGCCATTGACCAGCGCTCTGGAAAAACAAAGAATGATGTGGACAACGCCACCAAAAAAGCCGCTGAGGAAGCCGGAAAGGGAACTACTTATCTGGACGCCCTTCAGGACATTCAGGCGGCAATCGACTATGCCTCAAAACTTTCCACAAAGAAAATCATCCTCTCGGGCTCGTCATATTCATCAAGCCTTGGCTTTGTCCTCGTAAAGTCTAACTCAGACAGAATCGCCTCATACCTGGTCTTCTCTCCAGGAGAATATTTCGCAGATTTGGGAAAATCAGGTGACTGGATCGCAAGCGAGGCCAAGGATGTAAAAGTTCCTGTATTCGTCACTTCACGCCCTTCAGAGCAGAAAGATGCCCAGCCGATTTTTGACGCAATCGAAAGCAAGGACAAGACCTATTTTGTCCCACAGACTGACAGCAAGCACGGTTCACAGGCTCTCTATGAGGCAACTGAAGGAAACGAGGCCAGCTGGAAGGCAGTTGAGGCTTTCTTAAAAAGATTCAGCAAATAAAATTTTTGGTGAAGTAAAAACAATGAAAAAAAGAATAAAAGAATGATTTTTCCTGCGGCAGGCCTTACCTCCTTTCCTGTCCGCAGGTTTTGTGTTTTAATATGAAAAAAGGCCTTGCTTCCATGCAAAGCCGTTAAAACGGCGTTTTTAGAGGAAGAAAAATGGACTATTCCACGAGAGCTATTCATTCAGAAAAGATTCGCATTGAACCGGTTTTCGTTTCAGAGGACAATTCAGGAGACAGGCTCGAAGAAAATGTAAGCGACCGCTTCAGGATAATTCTCTTTACGGAAGGAAAATTTGCGGCCGAAATAAACGGCTCTCAGATGCAGATTATCTCCCCCGCCCTTCTCTGCATCAACCAGAAAGACATGATAAAAATTGCTGATGAAGAAAAATCAGGCATAAAATACAGGGAATTTCTATTCAGTCCGAAATTCCTTAACAAAAAGCTGGATTTTGAAAACATTCTGGTAAAAGGATCGGAAGCCCAGAGCGAAGTCATTGAAAACAGAATGATTCTTAAAACATTTATCAACAGCGAAGAACTGAATTACTTTAGATACATAAAGCCAGAAGACAGGGAGCGCATAGCCGACTTGATGGAAAAGGCTTATTTTCAGCTCAAGGAGCAGGATTCAGGCTGGTGGCCCTGCAAAACCCGCTCTTTTCTGACGGAGCTTCTCTTTTTTGCGGCCCAGCTTTTTGAGCTTAGGCAGAATGAAAATAAAGAAGTCTCAAGCCTGGCCGTAAGCCCAGAGATAAAGCCTGTCCTTGACTACATTGCCCGCTCCTACGACCAGAAATTAAGCCTTGACGGACTTTCCGCCCGCTTCGGAACAAACAGAACAGACCTTAACAAGCTTTTCAAAAAGCACACGGGAATGACGGCCATAAAATATGTGATCGACCTCCGCCTGCGTCTTGCCCGCTCACTTCTGAAGGACACCGACCTTCCGGTGGAGGTTATTGCCTGTCAGACAGGCTTTGCCGATTCCACCCACCTGGAACGACTTTTCAGACAAAAATACCAGATGTCGCCAGGAGAGGCAAGGCAATAAAAGGGAAAACTATCGCTCTTCCCTGAAGAAACTCTTACCAAGGGCGGCCGGCCCCTGATTTTCTTTTTTGAAGTGAAGTCCCATGAGGACAAGAACCACAATAGTCGCAATATATGGAATCATATCCAGAAGCTGCCCCGGAATTATATGACCAAAAATCGGAACTGACTGGCATTTAAGGGCAAGGGAACTCAAGGCTCCGAAAGCCCAGGCACAGAAAATCGCCTTAATCGGACTCCATGTACAGAAAATGACGAAGGCAACTGAAATCCAGCCGGCACCCGCAGTAATGTTTTCCTGCCACTGGCCGACGAAGGCAAGGGAAAGATAAGCTCCGCCCAAACCGCACAAAAAACCGCCTGCAAGGACATGAAGATATTTATAGAGGGCAACATTGATTCCTGAAGCATCGGCTGCGGCAGGATTTTCACCGACGGCACGGATATTCAGGCCCCAGCGTGTGTATTTGTAATAAGCCCACAAAAGAATGGCTAGAATCACCGAGGCATAAACATAGATTCCCTGCTCAAAAAGCATTTTGCCGAAAACTGGGATTTTTGAGAGAAGAGGAATTGAAATCACGGAGAAAGAACTTTTGATGGATGCGTTCAACTGAGAGGCCGAAAGGTATTTTCCCATAAAGCTCGCCACTCCGGTTCCGAAAGTTGTGAGCACGAGGCCGGTGACAATCTGGTTTCCCCTCATGGTGATTGTGATACAGGCGTAAATAAGGGCACCGGCACTTCCAGCAAGACCCGCAATCAGGACAGCAAGAAAGGGATTTCCCACAGAACTTCCGGCCAGGTAGCCAAAAGCGGCTCCAAGAAGCATCATGCCCTCGGTACCAAGATTGGTCTGACCGGCTTTCTCAAAAAGAATTCCGCCTAAAATTCCATAAAGTATATGTGTTCCGGTCTGAACCGCAACCTGCAAAAAAAGTGCGAATGCAAGAATCATGACTGTTCTCCTGAGACTGTGGTCATTGAATTTTCCGAAATGACATTTTCTGTGCCAGCGTCCTTTTCAACAGACTTAGGAAGCAGCTTTTTCTTTCCTTCTACAGTGAGCTTGTATCTGACGAAAAACTCACTTCCCAAAACGAAGAAGATGATGATTGTCTGGATGATTGTTCCCATACTGGCCGGAACTCCCATAGAAGTCTGCAAATAGCTTCCCCCCTGCAAGAGCACGCTGAAAGCAAATGAAACCAAAAGTGATATTAAAGGATCCAGCTGACTAAGCCATGTCGTGATGACGGCCGTAAAGCCCATACCATTTGACATGTTGTCCGTAAGGGAATGCTCGATTGCGCTGGCCTGAATCATACCGGCAAGGGCACACAAACCGCCAGAAAGGACAACCGCAATTACAATTGTACGAGCAACATTGATTCCGGCATAGCGGGCAGTATCAAAGCTCTCTCCGATAATGGAAACTTCGTAGCCAAATTTCGTTTTTTTGAGGATAAAATACATGGCGACGACAAACACGATGGCAATAATCCAGCCGGCATGTATGCCAAGAACGTTTGGCAAGATTCCGTTTCCAGAAAAAGTGAATATTTTTGGAGAGCCTCCGCCGTTCGGGTCACGCCATGGAAGATAGCTGTATTTTAGGTAGCTGACCCACTTTTGCGCCACATAGTTGAGCATGAGGGTGACCAGGGTTTCGCTGGTTCCCCATTTGATTTTAAGCAAGGCCGGAATGAGAGAGAAAATACCGCCGAAAAGAAAGGCAAAAAGAGCCATAAAGGGCAGCATGACTGGTGCAGGCAGATTCGGGAAAAGGGTATAAGCCCATGTAGCGGCAAAAGCCCCCATGTAAAACTGGCCTTCAGCTCCAATATTCCAGAATTTCATTTTGAAAGCAACGCAGCAACCCAATGAAAGAACTGTGAGCGGGACTGCCTTATAAACTACCTGCTTGAAACGGTAAAAAGTGCCGAAACATCCGGCAAAAATATTTCCGTAGACTTCAAATGGATTCAGGTGCATGAAAGCAAGGACAATCATCGAACACAAAATCGCCGAAAGGACCGGAAACAGACGCATGACGATTTTCTTTTTTGTGCTCAGCGTTTCGCGCATGGCAATTTTAAACATTCTGAGCCTCCTTTCCTTCTGTGAATGATTTTCCCATCATCATAAGACCGATTTCTTCTTTTGTAGTGGACTCAGGCGGCACGATGCCTTTTATGCTGCCATCGTGAATAACCATAAGGCGGTCACAAAGGGCACAAAGCTGATCGATATCCTCGCCAATCAAAAGAATTGCGACACCCTTTTTTTTCTGCTCGTTGAGCATGTTGATTACATTGTTGGTGGCTCCGACATCAAGACCACGGAAAGGATAGGCGACGATAAGGAATTTGGGGTGCATCTCAAGCTCACGGCCAAGAAGCACCTTCTGTATATTACCGCCTGAAAGCTGACGAACAGGATTGTGAATCGAAGGTGTGGCAATTCCGTAGCGTTCGACGATTTCATTGGCAAGTTCAGAGCCTTTCTTACGGTTTAAGAAGAAATGAGAATCCTCTGAATAAGAGCGAATCATAACATTGTCAGCAATATCAAGACCGGCGGCAAGTCCCATTCCAAGCCTATCTTCCGGCACGAAATTCATGCGGACACCAAGTTTTTTTATCTCGATTGGGGAGATTTTAAGAAGATTTTTTTCCTGGAAAATGGCCTCACCTGTCTCAGCCTTCAAAAGGCCGGTAAGAGTCTCGCAAAGTTCCTTTTGACCAGAGCCGACGATACCTGCAACACCAAGAATCTCACCGCCATAAAGTTCGAAATTGATGTCGTCGAGGGATTTTTTTCCAAAAACATTTTTTGTGGAAAGATTTTTGACCACAAGAACAGGGTTCTGGCTTCGTCCTGCAGGAACTCTTGTAACTTTATAATCGAATTTTCCACCGAGCATGAGCCTGGCAAGAGATTTTTCGGTACATGCGGCTGTCTCGACAAGACCTGCATTCTCGCCTTTTCGCACTACGGCAACACGATCTGAAATCTCCATGACCTCGTTGAGCTTGTGAGTGATGATTATGATTGAGCATCCGTTTTCTTTCATGCGTCGGAGAACGGCAAAAAGCTTTTCGGTTTCCTGAGGAGTAAGGACAGCAGTAGGCTCATCGAGTATGAGGATTCTAGCGCCCTGATACAAAATCTTGATAATTTCGACCGTTTGTTTTTCTGAGACTGACATTTCGTAAAGTTTTCGGTTGAGGTCGATGGAAAAGCCGAATTTCTTTTGAATCTCATTGATTTTTTCGTAAAGTGCCTGTTTTTTGACAAAAAAGCCGCCTGACTTTTCGCCAAGCGTGATGTTCTCAAGGGCCGTCATTACCTCAACAAGCTTAAAATGCTGGTGAACCATGCCGATTCCCGCAGCGATTGCATCTTCGGGAGATTTGAATGTGCATTTTTTTCCGTCGATGAAAATTTCGCCGCTTTCGGGAGCATAGATTCCAGCGAGCTGATTGACGAAAGTGCTTTTGCCGCTACCGTTTTCGCCCAAAAGAGCAAGGACTTCGCCCCTTCGCAATTCAAGCGAAATATCCTTGTTGGCCAATTTTGAGCCGAATGTCTTTTTCAGATGATGTACTTCAAGTGCGTTCATTTATTCTTCTATTGTGGGATAACTCCGTTTACGCCTTTGATGAACCAGCCCATGTTCCATACCTCATCATCAGTCATAGTGACTCCGGCCGGAATTTTCTCGCTGCCATTCTGGTCATAAATCGGACCTGCAAAAATTTTGAGAGAGCCGCTTTCGATAGCCGCACGAGCCGCAGCAACTTTTTCCTTAGTACCGTCTGCCGCAAGGCCTGAAATTGGAGCAAGCTCAACTATACCAGAGCTGAGACCTTCCCAATAATTACGGCTATGCCAGTTTCCGGCAAGGATGCTGTCAACATCGTCTTTTACAAAAGCTGCCCAGTTAAAAACCGGTGCTGTAAGATAGGCTTTTGGAGCAGCCTCCGGTGTGTCTACATTGTATCCGACAGCAAAGGCCCCCTTTTCTTCGGCCGCAACCTGAGGAGCTGTTGTGTTCTGGTGCTGGGCAATGACATCGCAACCACGATTGAGAAGCTCCAATGCTCCCTGTTTTTCTTTTGTCGGGTCATACCAGGTGTTTGTCCAAACGACCTCAACGACGGCCCCTGGATTTACGGACTGAACGCCCAGGGCAAAGCCGTTGATTCCACGGATGCACTCTGAGATTGGGAAGGCAGCCACATAGCCGATTTTGTTAGACTTTGTTTTGAGGCCGGCAACAATACCTGAGAGATAGCGTGCCTCATACATTTTTCCGAAGTATGTAGAAACATTTTCGGCAGTCTTGAATCCGGAACAGTGACCGAATTTTACATTTGGAAAATCCCTGGCTACATTGATGGTTGAGTCCATAAAACCAAAAGAAGTCGTATAAATTACATTGCAGCCCGCATCGATTAAATCACGAATTGCTTTCTCACAATCTGAATTTTCAGGAACATTTTCCTTGTAGAGAGTTGCAATTCCCATATCATTGAGGGCAAGACGGCCCTGATCCTGAGCCTCAGTATAACCATGGTCATTGATTGAGCCGATATAAACAAAACCGACCTTGATGTTTTCTTTTGTGATGACTGCTGATTTTGAATTTTTATCGTTACAGCCGGCAAAAATAAGTGCCGATGCAAAAAGAGCCACAAAACTTTTCAAAAACTTTTTCATTTTTTTACCTCTTAGTCGCGGAATTTTATTCCGTCTGAATCCATTTTATCTATTATTGCAAGGCTTTCAACCTTGACTCCGCTTTTTCTAAGCTCGTCACCGCCATTTTGGAAGCCTTTTTCGATTGCAATCGCAGCACCAACGACCTGGGCGCCGCCTTCATTACAGATTTTGATTAAGCCCTGCAAAGCCTTACCGTTGGCAAGAAAATCATCGGCGAGAAGAACGCTGTCACCAGGCAAGATATACTTTTTTGAGACGACTACATGATAGCTAATACCGTGGGTGAAACTGAAAATTTCCGCAGAGTAAACATCTTCGTTGACATTGCTGGTCTGATGTTTTTTTGCAAAAACAAGCGGGACCCCAAAAGCCCTTGCAAGGGAAGTGCCGATTGCAATTCCGCTTGACTCAATAGTAAGGATTTTCGTGATTTTTACGCCAGAAAAACGCCTTACCCACTCTTGGGCAAGCTGGTCAAGGAATGCGACATCAATCTGATGATTGAGGAAATTAGAGACCTTCAGGATTTTACCGTCAATTACCTCTCCGTCAGAGAGGATTCTATCTTCAAGTAATTTCATAACTATATAGAAAAAAGATTAGAATAAATCGCTCATGCCGTATAGATTTCCGCTTTTGAGCGAACCGTCACTGAGTTTTGCCAGCAATTTTTCAAGGGCTTTTACACTGCCCCGGGCAAATCCTTCCCGGCTTCTTGCTCGGTGAGTAACTTCGATTTCGTCTGCAGGAGAATCAAAGAAGACAGTGTGGGTTCCAGGAACAAAACCGACTCGGGTAGAAGAAACATGAAGCTGGTTGGCCTTTGGTTTTTCGTGGAAAGCGTCAAAGACCATTTCGGTTTTCGTTTTGTTTCCGTTCATGACACGGCGGGCAACTTCAAGTGCTGTTCCGCTGGGAGAGTCTGCCTTCTGATTGTGGTGAGCTTCCCAGACGGCGACATCATATTCAGAATAGTCAGCCATAATCTTTGCGGCTTCCTCAACGATTTTATAGAACATATTCACGCCGATAGAAAAATTTGAAGAACGCATACAAGTTCCATTTGATGAGGCACAGAGTGAAGCGATTTCATCCTCTGACTTTGCCCAGCCTGTCGTTCCGCAAACTACAGGAAGGCCAAGCGGAATGAGAGCCTTTAAATTTCCAATAACTGCAGTGGGATGGCTGAATTCAATGACACCATCTGCCCCGCTATTTTTGACGGCCTCTGCCACAGCCTTTCCGTCCCCGGCTGGAACGAGAACAGTGGCATCCTGAGCCATTACGTCAATGGTTGCGACGACTTCGTGCCCCATTGATTTTGCGCAGGCCTCAATCATGTGGCCCATTTTTCCGTATCCGACAAGTGCGATTTTCATATTTTCTCCTGTTTAAAACAAAGCCTTGTGCAAGATGCTTACGACATCATTAGCCTGATTAGAGTCTACCAGCATGGAAATATTCACCTTGCTGGCTCCCTGAGAAATCATCTGAACATTGATGTTCTCTTTATGCAGGGCCGTGAATGCGTCCTCAAGGATTGAGCTTGAATGGCTAGCATCGCAAATAAGGGTGACGATGGCCTTTTCTTTTGTGGCCTTGACTTCTGCAACACGAGCCAAATCTTCAAGAAGGCCGGAAAGATCCGCCTTTGTGTTGACCGTGAGAGAGACAGAAACCTCAGAGGTTGCGATTACATCGATTGAGATGTTCCATTTGAGGAACTGATTGAAAATATGGGCAAGGAAGCCGGCCGCTCCAAGCATACGGCTTGACTGAATGTCGATAAGGGTTACATTTTTGACACTAGTGATTGCGGTGACTCTCGGTGTTGCGCCTGAATGTTTTTCTACAATTACAGAGCCGTCACTTTTGATGTTGTAGCTGTTCTTTACGCGGACAGGAGTTCCGGTCTTGCGGCATGGAATCATTGAGCGGGGGTGAAGAACCTGAGCACCGAACATGGCAAGCTCCTGAGCTTCCTCATAAGTGACTTCAGGAACAGTATGGGCTTCTTTTACGATTCGGGGATCCGTAGTAAGGATTCCGTCTACATCTTTCCAAGTCTGGATTTCATCAGCTTTCATGGCAGCACCAATCATGGTTGCGGACAAATCAGAGCCGCCGCGCCCCAGGGTTGTGATGATTCCCTTTTTGTCTTTTGCAATGAAGCCCGTGACGATTGGAATTTCAGTCTGCTTGCCGTTTTTATAGTCGCCCAAATGTTTTGGAATGTTTTCCCATACTTCGTCAAGCAATTCTGCGGCCATGTAGTTGGAGTCGGAAACCATGCCGATGTCCCAGGCATCGTAGAATTTGGCGGCAGTGCCCTGTTTTTGAAGGTAGGCTGCCATCATGCGGACGCTGAGCCGTTCACCAAATGAAACAAGATAGTCCCGCGTGCGTTTTGTAAGCTCATGCAGCATTGAAATGCCAGTGAGCAAAAATTTTAATTCCTCAAGAAGCTCTTTGATGGCAGGAACATCGATTTCAAGTTCCTTTGCCGTATCAAAGTGAAGTTTTTCCACCTTCGCAATATCAACAGTACCATTTACGGCCATGTCAGCCGCATCAAGAAGATGGTCAGTCGTGTCGCCCATAGCGCTCAAAACAACGACCGGACGGCTTTCTTTATATGCCTGAATAATAGAAGCAACATGACGGATTCGCTCCGCATTGGCGACGGAAGAACCGCCGAATTTCATAACTATCATAATGGGTTATTTTACTGTTTTGAGCGATTTGAGACAACATGGTGAACAGGGTCTCCGCATTATATTGCATTTGC
>DGTW01000189.1 GCA_002393835.1 Treponema sp. UBA4326 | reverse complement strand
ATTCAGAGAATAATACAACTGGGCGTAGTCAAAATAATCTTCTATATGACTATTATGGTGGTGAAAGTCCAAACGACGATAAATATAAAGATACAGATACAGCAAGAAATACAAAATCTCTTACAACTTCAAAAACTGTAAAAAACTTACCGTACACATTGGAATATGTATCGTTAATTGCAGGACAAACAACTGATAAGAAAACATTTGTACCAGGAGCTTCTGGTACAAAATATACTGCAAATACTGCTGTTATGACTCGTGAAAATAAACCAGTATGTGCCGGCCAGTATGTAAGTATTGCAGCTAAATATCAGGGAGGAGATACTTATAATATAGGAACAGAAGAAGAACCTGAAAACTTTACTGATGACCTTGTAGTGGCTGTTTGGTATGATGCGACAAATAATCAGATGCTCTATTCATACAACACAAAACCACAAAAAATAAAAGCCCCGACCTATAATGGAAATAATTATAATACTATCGATTCTTATTCTCAGAGTGCAACCGGCTGGTCTACTCCTGTAGCAGTATTTGGAGAAGGTAACGGTATCGGTGAATATTGTAAAGTTGCTCTTGATGCAAACGGAAAGGTACATATTGCCTGCTATGACAATGCAAATGCCGATGTCTGGTATGCATATATTGACGATTATACTTCTCCATCAAATGCCAAAACCTGTATAGTTGATTCTTACGGAATTGTTGGTACAGAATTGTATCTTGATGTTGCTCTTAAAGATAGCAACCCTGTTCCATACATCAGCTACTATGGAAGCAGCTGTGCCCGCCCAAAGGTTGCATATTGGGCAAGCGAAACTTCTATTGCTTCAGCTACGGACTTAAGTGGAGCCAAAGATGAAGCCGCAACAGGTAACTGGGAAACAAGCATTATTCCAAGTACAAGTAAGATTTCTATAGATCACATAAATGTTGGTGTATGGAAAGATTCTTCCGGAAATCTTACTTATTCTACAACAGACGGAAATGCTCCTAATGGTAAACAACCAGGAGAAACTGGAGCAAATGTGGGTAAGCCAAACGCAGGA
Organism: Treponema sp. UBA4326; assembly: GCA_002393835.1. Lineage (GTDB taxonomy): Bacteria > Spirochaetota > Spirochaetia > Treponematales > Treponemataceae > Treponema_D. Next base: position 5,356 of record DGTW01000189.1, on the reverse strand, counting down.
ACAGACAATGGTATGATTTACGGTAACGGCACAAAGAACCCGCTCTTAGGCTATGCCATAACCAAGGGGGCTGGTGGCTACATAGAAACCGCCCAAATGAAGTAACAAAGAAAAGCAAAAAAATCCACGAATTGCACAAAAAGCACAAAAAAGTGCTAATCACTGCAATTCGTGGTTATTTTTTGTATTTTCGGAAGCATGGGGCGAAAAAAATTCTCGCACGAATCTGAAAATCCACGGAAGAATTTTCAGTTCGAAAGTTTCGGCAGTAAGTGTAGAAAAAAATTGAAAAAAAACTCGCACAAGGATGTGCGAATAAAGGAAAGAGAGAATTTTCGGGACGAAAATTCTCGTACGAATCCAAAAGTGCATGGATGCACTTTTGGTTCGAAGCTTTCAGTTTTCCGTTTCCAGTTCGTCTTTAAGTGCAAGTACTTGCTCCAAAGACAGTGAAACAGCTTGTGCAATTTGCTCTGGCGTACCAAGATTCATGCTTAAAAGATTTCTCGCATTTGCGATTGCGTTCTGCTGTGCCCCCTCAGCCAGACCTGAGGCCCGTCCCCGTCTTTCTGCTGCGAGGAGGCCACTGGTGTAGTCGCGCTTTCTGCCCCCAATCTGGCCCTGTATAATCCAGCGCCACTCGTCCATGTTAATTTTGTTGAGAGTCTTTTCTGCCGCCATTAGCCCGTCCTCCTCTTTTACAAGCTCTGAGATTAAATCCTGTTTTTTGGGAAAATTGCTTTCGTTGTGAAAGCTATGAGCTTTTTCAGCTCTTTGTCTGCAACTCTTTTTTGAGTGCAAGCACCTGTTCCAGGGATAGTGAGCAGCATTCAGCAATCATCTCTGCTGTGAGGGATGATTTTATTAGAAAATTCCTGGCATTAGCGATTGCGGCCTGATGCGCTCCCTCTGCAATGCCCCGTCTTTCTGCTGCGAGGAGACCACTGGTGTAATCGCGCTTTCTGCCCTCAATCTGGCCCTGGATAATCCAGCGCCACTCGTCCATGTTGATTTTGTTGAGAGTCTTTTCTGCCGCCATTAGCCCGTCCTCCTCTTTTACAAGCTCTGAGATTAAATCCTGCTTTTTGGGGTTATCCGCTTCTTTAAGAAATTTACACCATTTGAGGACACTTGGCAAGTTTCTCGCTTCCTCGGAGTTGTTTATTTCCGGCAGCTTTGGAAGCTCCATGAAGATGACATTGATACGCTCGCTCAGTTTTGCACCGTCATTTTTGTCGCACATAATGTAGTGGTGCACCGGATTCTTGTTTGTCCTGTCAAATCTGAAATTGAGGACTGAAATTTGGTAGACCTGCGGTACTTCTCCCCAGTCGTTGCCGACATCGACAACCGAGCTTACGAGACGGGCGGCGTAATATTCGGCCCGCTTTCCGTACTCGTAGCCCTCGTCCCGGCTCTGCATCTCTATCTGGGCCTTCTCGCCGTCGTCGAATGTGCAGTTGATGTCATAACTTACGCCTCGCTGCAGCTCGTAGTGGCGTGGCTCGTCGTTCTTCACGACGGTTACGCTTTCCACCTTGCGGCCGATTGCAGCAGAGAGGAAAGACTTGAGCGCTTTCCGTGAGTCCTCGCTGTCCTGGGTGAATATGGCCTTGAAGTTAGCGTCAAGGCGCGGGTTCAGCATGCGGAATGGTTTTCTGTTTTCCATAAAACTCTCCAAATACATAATTTTGGGGAAAGAATTCCCCTGTATATATATTTGAAAAATTTTTAGCTTTTCGGCAGTAAGTGAAGAAAAAAATTGAAAAATTCTCGCACACGGATGTGCAAACAAAGCTGAGAGAGAATTTTCGGAACGAAAATTCTCGCACGAATCTGAAAATCCAAGGAAGGATTTTCAGTTCGAAAGCTGGTCAAAGCCCTTGAGCAGTTCTTCCGCCACTTTTAGGATTTTATCGCAGTCGCCGCTTCTCTCTCCCTCGACATTGAGGGGCATGACCGGGTCGTGCAGGGATTTTCTCAGCAAGAGCCAGCCTTTTTTGTCGCTGTCATTGAAAGAAATCCTGACTCCCTCGTAAGATTTTGGCATAATCATACCTTCTTTTTCTGCCCTTGCCTTGAATTCTGCAAGAACCTTGTCGCCGTACGAGGCAAAATCTTCCGCCTGGATTTTGTAGCGGATTTCTTTTGCTTCTACCAGCGGTTCCAGTTTTTCTATGAGGCCCGCAAGGCTTTTTCCCTGACTTTGGGCTTTTGCAAGTGCAATTACGATTTTTACGGCGAGATAGGCTCCGTCATCGAGGTAGTAGTTTTCTTTGAGCGCTCCGTGTCCGCTGGTTTCCATGGCCAGTGGCGAGACTTTTCCTTCTGCGTTGAGCCGCTTGCACTCGTTGATTACATTCTTGTAGCCCCTCTTGAAGCAGTGGTGCTTAAGTCCCAGTTCATCCTGCAAAAAGCGGGTGAGTCTGTCGGATGTGACGGAATCTGTGATGATTGTGCTTCCTGGATAATCAGGGGCGAGAATTGCCGCCACAAGGGCAATGATTGCATCCCGGTTGACTTCGCTTCCGTCGGGAAGAACGGCAGACATGCGGTCAACATCGGTGTCGAAAATCAGGCCCAAATCCGCCTTGTTTTTCAGGACTGCGCTTTGAATCGCTTCCATTGCCTTTTCGTTCTCAGGGTTCGGGATGTGATTCGGGAACATTCCGTCCGGCTGCAGAAACTGGCTGCCCTTTGTGTCTGCCCCCAGCCCGTCAAGAATTTTTGTTGCGAAAAATCCGCCAGCACCGTTTCCGGCATCAACGACGATTTTAAGGCCTTCCAGCGGTTTTTCAGCATTTTTGCAGCCTTTGAGGCCTTCCCTGATGGTCTTTGCAAGATGAGAGGCATAAAGTGAAATCAGATCGAAAGATTGAATCTCGCTTGAGCCTGACTTTTCATTGCCGTCCGTCTCCTTAAAATCTGCCGCTTTTTGCAAGATTTCTGTGATGTCCTCGTGCTCAAGTCCTCCGTCTTTGTCAAAGAATTTGAGACCGTTGCGGTTAAATGGCAGATGACTGGCAGTAATCATGATTGAGCCGTCGAATTTTGTTTCCGGAAAAACGATGCTCATAAACATGGCCGGGGTCGTGGCCATAGCACAGTCAACGACTTTTACCCCGCAGGCAGAAAGGCCTTCCATGACCGACTTCGCAAGTTTTTCGCCAGTGATTCTTGAATCCCGGCCGATTCCAACTGTAAGGGATGCTGTTTCTTTTCCTGTTTTTTTTGAAAGCCAGCTGGCGAAACTTTGTGCGATTAAATTGCAGGCAAGGGAAGTGAGGTTAACGCTTTCTCCCTCAACGCCCTCACATGCAATTCCACGGACATCACTGCCATTTTGTAATTTCAATAAATCTTTTGCTTCCATTTTTTAACTCTCTTCCATTTTTTTTTATTTTTCGTTTTCCCTCAAATGACCGAGACTTCCGCCCGGATGCCATTTGACATACTGTTTGGGGTCTAGGTCATAGTCCATCTGAAGATAGAGGCTGAGAATCTGAAGGATGAAGGTTTCGGCAATGATAGACATTCGGGGGGCACGGTTCAATGGACCGCCCTCTTCCTTTACGCCCGCAAAGAGGAAGGCCGCGCTCTCTTTTGCAAGCCAGGACTCGCTTTTTCCTGAGACACCGATAATCTGGCAGCCGTTGTTTTTGATTGCGTTTACGGTGGCTTTCATTTCGGCTGTCTCACCAGAGTTTGAAATCATAATCACGATGTCACCGGCGACAAGCTGGCCGCAAGAGCCGTGAACTGCCTCTGTTCCGTGCAGAAAGTAGGCCGGGGTTCCGGTTGATGAAATGACTGATGCGGCATAACCTGCGATGTGGGCGGGTTTCCCGATTCCAGAAATGTGAAGACGGTTTCCCCGTTTTTTTGCTTCGATAATCAGTTTTGCGGCTTTTTCTACGCTTGCCAAATCCACATTCGAGAGAAATTCATCGGTCTCTTTTTTTGAGATCTCAATGAAATTTTTGATTGCTTCTATTTCTTTGCTCATTTTCTTTACTTACTCCTTTCTTATTTTTCAAGAGAACTTGTGTCCGGAATTTTGAATCCATGCTCTTTGTTGAACTTTTTGACTTTTTCCAGAGTTGGAAGGGATGGCATGGCTCCCTTTTCTGAGACTGTGAGGGTGGCTACGCAATTCGAGAAGTCCAGAGCCTCCTGAATTGACCAGCCTGCGACCAGTCCCGTGCAGAATGAAGATACGAAGGAATCTCCTGCCGCCGTTGGGTCTACTGCCTTTATGCTGTTGATTGTCGGGCTGAAAATCGTCTCCTTTCCGTTCATCAGGACGGCTCCGGCCGTTCCCATGGTAATCAGCACATTCTTTACACCCTTGTCGAAGAGTTTTTGTGCCGCTTCTTTTGCCTGCTCCCGGTTAAAATTCTCGCCTTCGTGGTCGATTTTGACACCGGTGAGGGCTGCAGCCTCATGTTCGTTGGGCGAGATATATGTGATGTTGGACAAAAGTGAGTCCGAGAGAGGGGCACTTGGAGCCGGATTGAGCATGACAGGAACGCCCTTGTCGCGGGCATATTTTGCCACAAGCTCGTTGATTTCCATTGGAATCTCAAGCTGCAGAATTACCAGGTCGTAGTCTGCTATTGAATCTTTTAAGAATGCGACATCCTGAGCCGTGATTTTCATGTTCGTTCCCGGAAGAACGATGATGCGGTTTTTTGTGTCTTCGCCCGGCTTTTGCTCCAAAATTATGACGGCACAGCCTGAAGGAACCTGCTCGTCAAAAGTTACATGGCTTACATCAATTCCAGCCTTCTTGCAGACATAAAGCATTTCGTCAGCATTTGCATCCCGACCCAGTTTTCCGACCATCGTTACATCGGCTCCAAGCCGGGCAGCCTGGACTGCCTGATTTGCGCCTTTTCCGCCCGGAGCCTTGCTGAATGTCTCGCCAAGAACCGTCTCGCCTTCTTTTGGGAAAACTTTTGTGGTGGCGGTCTGATCCATTACAAAACTTCCCACGACTAAAATCTTTGGTTTTTTCATAGCCCCTCCTTACTCTGAAAGTCCCAGCCGCTTCCGCCATGCACTTTCCATTCGGTGCAGGCATTCAAGCTCGATTCGGCCGTTCTCGTTCAAAAGTGCAGGATCCTTGCTTCGGGTTACGAGGGTCATCGGAACATCGTATTCGTTCTGGTGCCATTTTGCGCTTACAGGGTAGCAGCGGGCTTCGATTACGCCGCAGAGGGTAAGGAAGTCCATGAGTTCCCGGGCTGTTTTTGGATCTTTCTTGAAGTTATTGTAGAGCCAGACATACAAATCGATGTGGCAGTTTGCCATGACACCGTTGTAGCCGTCGTAGCCGTCGATAAGTGAATCCAGG
>DGTW01000190.1 GCA_002393835.1 Treponema sp. UBA4326 | reverse complement strand
CGTTTCACTCCCTCGCGCCATTTTTACTGCGAATTAAGCACACAAAGCTTCCGCTCGCACCTCCTTGTGCGAGTTTTTTTTCAAATATAACAAAAAATTATCGCAAATCACTGCCGAAAATCGATTTTCTCTGCAAATAAATACATAGGGAATTTTGAGGGGGAATTCTCGGAATATTTTTTACCCTAAAGGAGAAATGATTTATGGTAAGTAAGTACGCCAGACAGACGCAGCGTCCATCACCGACAGCAATCTTAAATCCACGCTGTGATCCGGTTTTCAAATCAATGTTTACGAAAGGAACAAAGGAATCCGACTTTGCCCTAAAAGATTTCATCTCTACAATTCTGGGACGGAACATCAAAGACATGAAGCTCGTTCCGAACGAAGAACCTGTTGAAATCCTTGACGAAAAAATGATGAGTTTTGATGTCAATGTTACCTTCGATAATGGAGAAAAGGCCGAGCTAGAAATGCAGGGAAGAAATCAGGATTATGATTACGAAAGCCGGGCGGAAATCCACGCTGCGAAACTTCTTGTTTCAAATAACAAGCGGGGGAGCAAGTACGATGCCGGGAAAGTATACCAGATTTCCGTGGTCAATTTCGAGTTCGACAAAGATGACAATTCTCCTCTGTCGTGGTATGCTATGAGGAAGGACACGGGCGCTCGTCTTGGCGACAGGCTGAATGTAATTTTTCTTGATTTAGTAAAGATTCGCCGCCTGGCAAACACGCCCGTTGAACAGCTTTCAAAAATCGAAAGGTGGGGAATGTATTTCGCACTTGCTGACAATGAAAAGTATCAGCCTTATGTTCGTAAAATCATCGAAAGCGAGGAGGCTATCATGGTAGCAGATTCTGTAGTGCAAAAAATGAGCAAAGACGAAGCGGAATGGTTCCGTCAGAACTCTTACGAAAACGCAATCTGGGACTACAATCACAGAATGTATCGTGCAGAACAGCGCGGTCTTGAAAAAGGTCTTGAAAAAGGCATTAAAAAGGGCATTGAAAAAGGGCTCGAAAAAGGCATTGAAAAAGGAAAAGTTGAATCCGCAAAGAATCTGCTCAAACTCAACAAACTCTCCTGTGATGAAATTGCCCAATGTTGTTCCCTCCCCATAGATGAAATCAAAAAGCTCAAAGAAGAACTGGAAACGGAAAGTTGAAAGCTTCGAACCAAAAGTGCATCCATGCACTTTTGGATTCGTACGAGAATTTTCGGAACGAAAATTCTCTCTTAGCATTATTCGCACATCCGTGTGCGAGTTTTTTTTCACTTTTTTTCTTCACTTACTGCCGAAAAGCTAAAAATTTTTCAAATATATATACAGGGGAATTCTTTCCTCAAAATTATGTATTTGGAGAGTTTTATGGAAAAAACGAAACCATTCAGAATGCTGAACCCGCGCCTTGACGCTAACTTCAAGGCCATATTCACCCAGGACAGCGAGGACTCACGGAAAGCGCTCAAGTCTTTCTTGTCAGCCGCAATCGGCCGCAAGGTGGAAAGCGTCACCGTAGTGAAGAACGACGAACCTCGCCATTACGAGCTGCAGAGAGGCGTGACCTACGACATCAACTGCACCTTCGATGACGGCGAGAAGGCCCAGATCGAGATGCAGAGCCGGGACGAGGGCTACGAGTACGGAAAGCGTGCAGAATACTATGCTGCCCGCCTTGTCAGCTCGGTTGTCGATGTCGGCAACGACTGGGGAGAGATTCCGCAGGTTTATCAGATTTCGGTCCTAAATTTCAAATTTGACAAGACAAACAAGAATCCTGTTCACCACTATATTATGTGTGACAAAAATGACGGTGCAAAACTAAGCGAGCGAATCAATGTCATCTTCATGGAGCTTCCAAAGCTGCCGGAGATAAAAAGCTCCGAGGAAGCAAAAAACTTGCCAACCGTCCTCAAATGGTGTAAATTCTTAAAAGAAGCGGATAACCCCAAAAAGCAGGATTTAATCTCTGAGCTTGTAAAAGAGGAGGACGGAATCATGGCGGCAGAAAAGACTCTCAGCAAAATAAACATGGATGAGTGGCGCTGGATTATCCAGGGCCAGATTGAGGGCAGAAAGCGCGACTACACCAGCGGCCTCCTCGCAGCAGAAAGACGGGGGATTGCAAAAGGCCTGTCCAAAGGACATGCCTCGGGTCTTGCAGAGGGGGCACAGCGAAACGCAATCGCTAATGCGAGGAATTTGCTTGCTTTAGGCGTAAATGCTGAAACTGTTTCAGAAGGCTGTTCCCTGCCACTGGAGCAGGTGCTCGCACTCAAGGAAGAGCTGAAGACTGAAAATTATTAAAAAAACAACGGCCCGCCCCCTGCCAGTTGTCTGACAAGAAGCGGGCTGTCATTTTTTGAGTGTCAGATTTTTATAAATTCAAAAGCAAACGGATATTTTCCGCACACTCTTGCATTGTAAAAGGAGACAATGTTTTAACTTTCTCTATGAGACGAGATTTGTCGATTGAAGAAATTTGAGGTGTAACTGCAAAAGGACATGCCTCTGGCCTTGCCGAAGGAGCCCAGAAGCCTGCAATCGCTAATGCGAGGAATTTGCTTGCTTTAGGCGTAAATGCTGAAACTGTTTCAGAAGGCTGTTCCCTGCCTCTGGAGCAAGTTCTTGCACTCAAAGACGAATTGGAAACTGAAAGTTGAAAACTTATAAAAAATTCCCCGCCTATTCTGCCACATTAAGAGCGGCATTTATAAGCGGGGAAAAGTCACTCAGGACGAGCGCCTGGATTACTGCATTTGGGCGGTTTCAAGTGTTCCTGAAGAACCTGCGCCAACTTGATAAGCCATCATCGGGTTATCAGTTGCATTTGCCCATGCATATCCCCAAGAAGAGCCACCATTTGTAGCATTACCATCAGGATTAGTAGCGTTTGAGCCATTGTAATTCGTATTATTTTTTACCCAAGTTTCAGAAATACTTGTAGTCCTTACACCTGCAGAAGTTTTCCATA
>DGTW01000191.1:6845-7129 GCA_002393835.1 Treponema sp. UBA4326 | reverse complement strand
ACAATCACAGACGTAATGGAAGGCGGTTCTGGGGACCTGTTAGAAGTTCTTCTGGCCGAGAATTGTGATTGTCTTAGTAACAGCGTCAAGTACGATTCCAATGGAAAGGTTCGCACGGTCTATGTGCCGCTCAAGAATCAATTCATCGGAAAGGTTGATGTCAAGAACAAGATAATCCAGTTGATGCACCTCTGGATTCTGGAGTAATTCCATGAAATTTACTGTGCTGACCTTATTTCCTGAGATTCCGCGCGCTTTCTTTGAAGCCTCAATCATGGCGAAAG
>DGTW01000191.1:0-6733 GCA_002393835.1 Treponema sp. UBA4326 | reverse complement strand
GGGATTTTGCCTTTGATAAACACAAGACATGTGATGACAAACCGTACGGAGGCGGAGCCGGTCAGCTTTTGATGGCGGAACCTCTCGGGCGAGCGCTTGACAGCGTAAAGGCCTACAAGAAGCATGTGATTTATGTCACTCCTTCGGGAAAGCCATTCACGCAAAAAAAAGCGCAGGAACTTAGTCAGAAAGACGAAATCGTTTTGGTTTGCGGACGATACGAAGGCATCGACCAGAGAATCATCGATTTGTATGTAGACGACGAAATCTCCATCGGGGATTATGTCATGTCGAGCGGAGAGCTTGCTGCTACCGTTATTGTCGATTCTGTTTATCGGCTGGTAGAAAATGTAATCACCCCGGAAAGCCTCGATGAAGAAAGCTACTCTGACGGACTTTTGGAATATCCTCAGTACACTCACCCGGCTGTGTATAAGGACATGAGCGTGCCAGCGGTTTTAACCAGTGGCAACCATGAAGAAATCCGAAAGTGGCGGCTGAAAAAGCGGCTCCAGAAAACACTTGCCAACCGGCCAGATTTAATAGCCAGCGCAAGAATGCAGGGCTTGCTCACTACAGAAGCCGAAAAGATGATTGAGGAAATCGCGGAACAGGTTTCACTAAAACATGCCCGCAAGAAGAGGAGAAAATAGCAATGGATCTTATCAAGACTATTGAAGAACAGCAGAAAGACGAGACCTCTCTTAATTTCAGAGTCGGCGACACTGTAAAAGTCCACTTTGAGATTATCGAAGGCAAAACAAAACGAATCCAGATTTTTGAAGGTCTGGTTATCGCAATCAAGAACGAGGGCGTTCGCAAAACATTCACAGTTCGCAAGATTTCTTACGGCGTTGGCGTTGAGCGAATCTTCCCGGTTTATAGCCCACGCGTTGTAAACGTTGAAATCGTTCGCCCAGGCAAAGTTCGCCGCTCTAAGCTCTACTACGTACGCGACAAGATCGGTAAGGCTGCTAAAGTTAAGGAGCTTATCGGACAGCCGGCAGTTGAGTACCTCAAATGGTCTCGCGACCTCTCAAAAGCAGCTGCAGAAAAAGAAGCAGCTCTCAAAGCTGAGGTTAAAGCTGAGGAAGCCGCAGAGCACAACGCAGCAGCAGCTAACTAAATTAGCAGTTAGCAATTAAACCACAGATTACATGTAAATTGAAAACGGAAAATGGAAAACTGATAACTAAATTTTCAACTTTCATTTTTCAATTTTCAGTTTAATATGAATCTGTGGATTTTTTTTGTCCGTGACATATGTTTTTTTCCTGTCACTTCGCCATAGACAGGTCTTTGAGCAAATCCCGCATGTACTGCGCCTGATGGGGCGTGAGCCGCTGAAAATAAGAAATGATTTCCTGAATGCTGACCGAATTGGAGACATTTTCATTGAAAAAATCCGACGGGCTGACCGCAAGATACTCGCAGATGTTAAGAAAAGATGAAATTGTGGTGGAAGATTTCCCTGTCTCTATTTTGTTGATGTAACTTTCGTTCTGTCCGAGCGCAAGGCTCATTTCCCGCGCCGAAATCTGCCTCTCGTTGCGCAGATGCCGCAATCTGTCCCTGAAAAATTCTTCGCTTATCATCAAAAGTACCCTTCTGTAAGACATGATAAGTCATATTTTTCTTGCTTTATTGCATAAATTGCTATACTATTTTAAGAATAGGGTGTGAAATGCAATATATTAGAGAAAAAACAGCATGACAGCCCTCAAGGAGGTTTTTATGAAAAGGAATTTTCTGTTTTTTGGCATGTTGCTTTTTGTAGCATCGGCGTTTTGTTTTGTTGCTTGCAGTTCCGGTGATGATTCTGATGGCAACAACACCATTTCCAGCAATACCACACCTGTCGTTGACGAATCGGTTTCATACACAATCACTTTTGACACCTCAAATTTCGCCGTTACATCAGAATCCGACCAGACGGTAACTTCTGTCAGCAGCGTAACGAAATACAAGAACGCACAGTTTACCTCGGCAGACCTTCCGACGGTCACGGTAAAAAACGGCTACAAACTTGCCGGTTGGTACATGGATGCGGCACATACACAGGCATTCTCGTCATTCTATGCGACAGAAAATGTCCGGCTGTATGCAAAATTCGCCACCGAAGCGGGGGTTGATGTTCCGAACTATGTGATTACTTATGAGAGCGAATACGATGTCGCAAAGCCAAAGACAACGAGCGGACTTTTGACAAGCCTGCATGTTCCTTGCTTTACTGGGTATGACAAGCTCTTCTGCGGCTGGTTCCACGACTCAAACTATACAAATCAGGCTATTTTTGGCGATACCGTAGACAAGGACACAACACTGTACGCAAAATGGCTGCTCCCTGGTACCGTCAGTCCTGGAAGTGGAGCGACATTTGCAGACCATGAATTTCCTGAGGAACTTGATTTGTACACACGCACAACAGGCGAAAAAGACCCTGATATAGGAACCTATGCCTACACAAAGGCTACGGAGTTTTCTTCAACTTCTACAAGTATAAATACATACATCACACCCGGATTATGGAATTTTGACGGGGTTGTATTATATTCAACCTATTTTGATTATATGGGCTTAAAAGGAAAAAACAGCAAATCAACACTTTTGAATTTTGGCTCAAGCCGTAATAATCTGGAAGTTCCGAATCTTGTGGGCGGTGCAGTGGACATGAAGAAATTAGAGGCCTTTGTCGCTGTAAAGGCAACGGGAGCAGGAACGGTCAGCGCATCAATTAAAAAAGGAGCGAATACTGACAAGAATTCGAGCTTTGCTGGAGTCGTAGCCCTTGTCAATGAAAACGGCACGGTTTTGGCGGCTATAAAAAATGATGACAAGGAAAAAGCCACGCTTTCCGCTGATGTCACGAGCTTGGGAAATATATATCTCGTATTTTCTCGCAATGGTGATGATGGCGGAATGTTGTATGTAGAGAGCATGAAATTCACCGCTGCAGAATAGTCATGAAAATGAACTGATTTTTGCTTAATTTAAACCACAGATTACATGTAAATTGAAAACGGAAAATGGAAAACTGATAACTAAATTTTCAACTTTCATTTTTCAATTTTCAGTTTAATATGAATCTGTGGATTTTTTTTCCCGTGACATCTGTTTTTTTTCTGCCGTTTATTTTTTTTAGACGAAATTACCACCGCACAAAAATTTTGACAGTCTGAATTTTCAATGTTATATAAAAAATATCTATAGATATAGCAATTCAGAGGAGGCGGCAGTGGAAACTATGGAAAAAAAGCAATACATATCTTGCAAACAAGCAGAACGCAGAGCAGGGGAAAGCCGTTCTCAAGGCATTAGAGGAAGAGACAAAGCGGCCGATGGAAGAGCAGCAGAATCTTCTCTTCAAAATATTAAAGGACAATCAGAACACTGAATTTGGAAAGGCTCACGGATTTTCAGAGATACGCTCAATCGAAGACTATCAGAAGAAAGTGCCGGTCGCGGTTTACGATGACTTTGCGCCTTATTTCGAACGCATGATGAACGGCGAGAAAAACATCCTCACTTCATATCGCTACGACCATTTCAACGAAACTTCAGGAACAATCGGCGTGCCGAAAGTGGTGCCTCTGACCGATGAGCAGACCAAGATTTTCGCAAAATACAACAGTGCCTTAATTTCAGGCCTGCTTGCAGAGCACGATTTCCGCTGACGTTGATTTGCCTGACGAGACGCATGAGAACCTCTGAAAAAGATTAAGCCGCTTCCCGAACGAGGTCAGGAACTGAGGGAAATATTTAAGGACGGAAGCGATTTCAAATGGGTTAAAAAAGTCTGGCCGAAACTCCTCTATATGGTGGGTATCGGTGGCGACGGCTTTCAGATATATGACCGCATGATAAAAGAACGCTTTATTGAAGGCGAAATAACGAACACTTACTCGGGCATAACCGCTTCTGAAGGGCTTTGGTCGGTTCCGGCAGGCGTAAATGATTTTGACAGCGTTCTTGCGCCCGGTGCGACGTTCATGGAATTTTTGCCGGTGGATTCTGGGGATGATTTCAGCAAGTGCGTCACCATGGACAAACTAGAAGAAGGAAAGATTTACGAACTGATTGTCACGAACCTGTGCGGATTCTGGCGTTACAGGACAAGCGATGCGGTTCTTGTCACGGGCTTCCACAACAAAACGCCAAAAGTGCAGTTCATGTACCGTGTGAACAGGATGGTCAATCTGGCGGCAGAAAAGACCACCGAAAAAGCCCTTCAGATTACCGTCGAGAAAACCTGCGAGAAAATGAAGATTCCGCTCGCTGATTTCTGTGTCTATCCTGACCCGGACGCAAACCCCAACCGCTATGTCTTCCTCATCGAGCCGATAAACGAAATCACCAGTTTTGACATGAAAGCTCTTGCAGAATGTGTCTACAAGCACCTAAAAGAAGCAAACCCGGTCTATGTCGAGTGTGTCGAGGAAGACGGCTGGCTTGCGAAACCAGAGATCTATTTCCTTCAGCCGCAGACATCAATTCTCTACAGGGATATGATGGTCTACAATGGAGCGGCATTGAGCCAGCTGAAGCCCGTGCGGGTCATTGCCAATGAGCGTCAAAGAAAATTCTTCTTCTCGCTCAGGCAGAATTGCCAGCAAAAGTCCTGAAAAGAGTGTGTTTTTTCTGATAAGGGCTTTTTCCAAAGTATCGGATTTTCACTTTTTGTGATATAATCAGACGGTTTCGTTTTCGGAGCCGTCTTTTTTTATGAATTCTGCGAAAGTTTCTATCGTACAAAATCCTGCCTCTCATTTTTCTTCCCGTGCGCCAATTTTGCACGGCGGCACGGTTGTCTCCGGGCGGGTTCTTTCTTCAAACGGGGGCGGCTCCTACACGGTCTCTCTTGCCGGTCAGATGATTGAAGTGAAGTCCGAGGCAAAACTTGAGGCAGGGCAGGTCTTTCAGGCGAGGGTAAAAATCGAAGGCGGGAAGGTGGCTTTGTCGCTCCTGCAGGAATCAAAATCTTCGGGCGGGCTGGTTCAGAAATTCAGCGTACAGAATCAAAATCTTTCCCCTCAGCTTAGTAATTTTCTTTCTTCGCTTGGTTTTGAGCCGAACTCAGATTCATTCCGAATCCTGCAGTTCATGCAGCAACTTGGCATGAAAATCGACGTTCCTGCCGCAAAAAAAGCCCTTCATGCCTCAAAAAAAGGCGGAGATACAGACACCGAAAAAGCGCAGGTGTCGCTTCTTCTTGATGAAAAAGGAATTCCTTCCGATGAAGAAAAAATCAAGGCGGTCATCGGGCGAAATCCTGAAAATAAGGAAGATACGAGGAAGCGGAAAAATCAAAACGAAAAATTGAAAATTGAAAATGGAAAACTGAAAATTAGAGACGCTAATCTGAAACTTGAAAAGGATATTGTGAAATCGTATTTTTCTCAGGTTGATTCGGCTTCACTTTCGCACAAGGCGGGGCTTCTTTCGGCTTTCAACACGGTTTTATCTTCCCCTTCAAAAAATCCGCCCCTCAGGCACTGGATTCTTCTGCCTTTTGAATGGAATTTCCGCAATTATGCGGGCGATATCCGTCTTCTTTTTGACTCAGATTTGAAGAATCTTGAGAAAGTTATCGTCAATCTTGAAAACGAGTCCAAAAAACGCATTTTCCTTCTGTCCTATAAAGGCGGCAATGTTGATTCCGTGAAATTCGCTTCATCTGTGGAATCTGATTCTTATGAGATTAATCTTCTTTCTTCTTTGATTTGTACGGCACTCGGAGATAAAGTTGCCGTATCGTCAGCGGCTCTTGATGAATTAAGGGGATTTTGCGCTGGGGATGAGGCAGTTAAATTTGTGAGGGGGATTCTTTAGCATGGACGAAGAGATTTTTTCTGCCGTAGCTCTCCGTTATCCTGAATGGGCAGATGCTCCTTACATAAGCGCAAAGGCAAAAGGCTCTGTCGCAAAACGGCTTGTCGAGATTGCAGATGAAAACGGCATTCCAATTGTCGAGAACGCAGAAATGGCCAATGTCCTTTCCCTGCAAAATGTCGGCTCTTTCATTCCTGAGTCAACCTATTCCGCCATCGCAACGATTTTTGCCTTCGTAGTAAAGCTAGACGAAGAGAATTCTTAGGGATATAATAATAGAGTAGAAAGCAAGGAGCGGCTATGGGTGAGAAAAAGTTTTCAAAAATTGACTGTAAGGAGCTGAAACTCGGTATGAGATTCTCCGCGCCGGTTTTTTTTGATGACGGCGAGAACATGTTTTTGGGAGAAGAAAAGGCCGTAAAAAATTATCACCTCGATGCAATTCAGCGCTGGAACATCGATCATCTTCTTACCTATGGTCATCTAGTTGCTGAGGGAAAGGAAAGCGTTCCTGAAGACTTGTACATGCTTGAAGATTTGGAAGAGGTCGAGGAATTTTAGTTATTCATAATTCAAAATGCTTAATTCACTATTGTGGAAGAATCAATGGAAGAGAGCCTGAATGAAAGAAAATCCACCTGTTCTCTGGGACATGAGGGAGAAGATAAAGCCTGTGCTTTCTTGAAAGAGAATTCTTATCGTATAATAGAGCGGAATTTTCGGACAAGGTACGGTGAAATTGATATAATAACACAAAAGGATGATGTTCTTGTTTTTGTGGAGGTTAAGGCCCTTCCAAGCGGAAATGCCGAGACACTTTCACACGAACTTGATTTAAGAAAACAGAGAAAAATTATCAAAACGGCTAATTTTTTTCTCTTAAAACATCGAGAATATAATAACA
>DGTW01000150.1:3790-10835 GCA_002393835.1 Treponema sp. UBA4326 | reverse complement strand
CTTCCTGAATCGTAAAGTGAACTTCGTGATGAACCGTTCCAATGTAATCCGCAGCCTTTTGAGCCGCAATTAAATCCGGCGAGCCCTCAAGGCCAACCGCAAATGAATGAAGCTGAGGCCACCAGGCACCTTCCTTACTGTCGCTCTCAACACGCTTTTTGCTGTATTTTTGTGTTATTGCCGCAATAATCGAAGAGTCCAGACCCCCGCTCAAAAGAACTCCATAAGGAACATCGCTCATAAGCTGGGCACGCACGGCGGATTCAAGGCCGTTACGAACTTTTTCGATGACAGACGGATTTATGATTTCGCCTTTTTCATCAGTGGCCTTTGGTGAATTTTTTACTGCATCAAAAGATTCCCAGTCCCGCTTGTACCAGCGAATCGGCTTAGGAGCAAGGGAACTCGCAGAGGTGGCAGCCGATTCTTCAGATGAGGCGCATGGGGAAACATCCCTTCCTGACCACAAATAACTTCCATTTGGAAATTCTTCTATTGAAACGCACTCGCCTTCCAAGGCTTTCAGCTCGCTGGCCACATAATAACGGCCATCCTTGTCCCAGCCCTGATAAAGCGGAATTACGCCGATTTCATCCCGGGCAATAAGATAGGCATCTCGTTCGCTGTCGTAGAGGGCAAAGGCAAAAATACCAGAGAGCTTTTCTATCATGGCAGAAAAATCACCACCTCTGGCAATACACTCCTTATATAGAGGAATAATTACCTCGCAGTCACTTCCAGTACGGAAATTGTACTTTCCCTTAAAATTTTCCCGCAATTCCTTGTGATTGTAAATTTCACCATTGGCCGCAAGAATGATTTTTTCGTCATCGCTGACAAGCGGCTGCTTTCCCGAAAGCGGATCGACAATACTAAGACGCTCATGGCTCAAAATTGCATTGTCCCCAGTGTAAATACCGCTCCAGTCCGGCCCTCGATGGCGAATTTTCTTACTCATTTCCAGAACCTGAGAGCGAAGCTCCTCACGCAAGCCCTCCCCTATCGGCTGGCTGCCACTCTTCAAATCAAACGCACCGACAAATCCACACATACTATTATCGCCCCCTGACCAAAAAAGCAAAAAAAAAGACGACTCCGCTAGTATGCGAAGTCGTCTTTGACTTTGAATGGGAGTAATATATCATTTTTTTTCGCTTATGGGAAGTGGCTCTTTTAAGCAACTTTCCGTCACTAATCATTTATTTTAATATTGACAAGTTATTAAATATATCCTAGACTCTGAATAAGCGACAAAGCGTTACTAAAAAAACACACAGGAGTAAGCAATGATTTTAGACAGTATCAATTCACCTAAAGACTTAAAGAAGCATTCAATTCCAGAACTTGAAACTATTGCAGGAGAAATCCGCGAGGGACTTTTCAACCGTCTTACAAAAATCGGTGGACATTTCGGGCCAAACTTCGGCTTCGTGGAGGCAACAATCGCCCTTCACTATGTCTTTGACTCTCCAAAAGACAAATTCGTCTTCGATGTCTCCCATCAGGCCTATGCCCACAAAATGCTCACTGGTCGAAAGGCAGGATATTTTGACGACAGCCGTTTTTCCGAGGATTCAGGCTACACCAATCCTGACGAAAGCGAGCACGATTTTTTCAACATCGGTCACACTTCAACTTCTGTCGCCCTGGCACTGGGACTTGCAAAAGGCCGGGACATCCTTGGTAAAAAAGAAAATGTCATTGCAATCATTGGTGACGGCTCTCTTTCTGGCGGCGAGGCCATGGAAGCCCTGAGCGTTGCAGGAAGCGAACTCAACTCAAATTTCATCATCATCGTGAACGACAACGAAATGGCAATCGCTGAGACCCACGGCGGTATCTACAAAAATCTTAAAGCCCTTCGGGATTCAAAGGGAAAGACTGAGAACAACTGGTTCACTTCCTGGGGCCTTGATTATGTCTACGAGGAAAACGGAAACGACATTCCTTCCCTTATTAAAGTTTTCGAAAAAGTTAAGGATTCAAATCACCCGGTAGTAGTTCACATCCACACGCAGAAAGGAAAGGGCTATGAGCTGGCAGAAAAAAACAAGGAAGACTGGCACTGGACAATGCCTTTTGACCGAACGAGCGGAAAGCCAACATTCAACTTCGGAAACGCTGAATCATATTTCGGAATGACAGCCCAATATATAGTAGAAAAAGCCAAAAAAGACAAGGATTTCGTGGTTGTATCGCCTGCCATGCCTATGTCTGTGGGCTTAGGTCCAAAAGAGCGCAAAATTCTTGGCAGCCAGTACATCGACACCGGCATTGCAGAAGAAGCGGCCGTTGCAATCGCCTCGGGAATCGCAAAAAGTGGAGCAAAGCCTCTTGTGGTCACAAATATGACTTTCTTGCAGCGAGCCTACGACCAGATTTCTCAGGATGTCTGTATCAACAAAACGCCTGTCACCATGCTCATGAATTTCACTTCATTTGACGGACTTACTGATGTAACTCACCTGGGAATTTTCGGTCTGGCAGCTTTCAGTAATATCCCAAACCTTTTGGTTTTATGTCCTTCAAGCGCCGAAGAATACATCTCAATGCTGGACTGGAGCCTTGAGCAGAGGGAAAATCCGGTTTTGATTCTGATTCCAGGAAACCAGGTGACCCACCGTCCTGCAGACAAAAGCTACGACGACATAAACAACTTCAAAATCGAAGAAAAAGGTGAAAAAGTCGCTGTCATCGCCCTGGGTGATTTTTTCCAGAAAGGCCAGGAACTTGCCGCAGCCATCAAGGAAAAATGTGGCTTTACTCCAAGTCTCATAAATCCACGCTTTGCCTCGGGAATAGACAAAGAAATGCTTTCCAGCCTTGAAAAAGACCATCAGCTTGTCATCACTCTGGAAGACGGAATTCTTGAAGGCGGATTTGGTCAGAAAATCGCCTCATTCTACGGTGGAAGCAAAATGCTGGTAAAAAATTACGGTCTCGAAAAGAAATTCTACGACCGCTACAACCCGGCCGAGCTTTTATCTGACTGCGGCATGACGACAGAGCAGATTTTAAAAGAGCTGGAATCTCTTTTATAAGAAAGAATGGAAAACATTCCCCATGACCAGAGTGCCTGTATGACAAACTCAGACAGACACTGAAACGCACAAGGCAAACGCATTATAACTCTTTCCGACAAAAAAAATGCAATATAATGCGTTTGCCCTGGGGAAAAATTGGAGGGTAACAGTTCTACTAAAGAAACAAAACCTGAAAATATCAAAATTTAAAAAAAGCCGTATAAGGCTCCAAAAAGAGAAGTTGATATAATTTAGTCAAAAAATTCAAATCGACGCGTATACGGCCTTCCTCATGCGTATTTTTCATGCTAATATAATTTCTAATATTTCTAATATTTTTACTAATACTTATTAGCTATCTTCTAATATTTTTACTAATACTTTCTCTAACTATTATTCTAATATTCATTACAAAATCAATAATAAACATTATTTTTATTAGTTGCTTTATTAGTAATTTCATAATATAATTTATTAGAAAAAAAGTTTATATATTTTGAGGGGAAATATGAAACGCATAACAATCGCAATTCAGAAGGGTGGGGTCGGAAAGACAACCATCAGCGTATCTTTGGCCGCAGAACTTGCAAAAACAAAAAAAGTTTTACTGATTGACGCAGACCCGCAGGGAAACTCAACCAGCTGTCTTCTCGAAAGCTTTGACTACGAGCTTGCAGATGTACTTAACGGAACCGTAACCTATGACCAGGCCATCAAGCCGACATCCGTCGAAAACCTCTTTATAATTCCAACCGTAGCAATCGACGACAAGAGTAACAATTCTCTTAAACTATACCGCCAGAATCAGGCCGCCCGGGAACCATTCATTTTTGTCGAGCTTACGGAAGAGCTTTCAAAACTCGATTTCGACTACTGCATTTTCGACACATCGCCAAACTTCGACCTCTTTGAGGAAAATATCATGAAGGCAACTGACGAGGCAGTTCCTGTCGTAAAGGCAGACGGCTTCTCCCAGGACGGTCTTGAAATTTTCCGCAACAACCTCAAGGATTTCAAAAAACGCCAGCACTCACAAAACCCTGAGCTTAAGACAATCGTTCTCAACGAAGTCAACCGCTCTTACAAACTGGCAAACGGAATCATCGAGGCCTTAAAATCAACAGACCTGAATATTGTCGAAATTCCTCAGGATCAGAATTTCAAAATGTCTCAAATTCTTCGAAAGACGATACAACAGCAGGGCGCAAAAACAGAAACGCTCAAAGCATTTTCACAACTGGCAGACTTGGTAAAATAGGGGAGGGGAACAATGCCATTAGCAAGAAAAACAACATCTGCAGGCAATTCAGCTTTGCCAGATGCATTCAAGAATCAAATATCCAACAACTTCAAAAAAGACGATAATTTTAGTGAAACTGTTACCCCTTCAGCAGCAACAGAAGAAACTCCAAAATCAAGCGCAAAAAGCAAATACGCTGACTCCGTAAATCTCCGCCTCACATCTGGAAAACGCAGTGAATTCAAAAAATTCTTCACCGAATGCGAAATTTCTATGAATCAGGGCTTTGAAATGGCCGTCGATTATATTCTCCGTGAGTCAAAGGCTGGAAGAATAGTCGTCTCAAAAAGCGGAATTACAAAAACGGAGGAAATGTAATAGTTTAAGAGAACTGTTACCTCTAAAATCATGGGAAGAAAAAAAATTTCAGATGTGACGAATGAATCAAGCCTTGTTCCGCTTGATAACACCGTCGCAGAGCTGTTCGAACTAGACAGCACACGCGAAAAAAAGAAACAAATCGCATATTTGCCCAGTTTTTTCACGACAGCCTCTTTGCCTTTCAAGAACATGCATAAAACGGTTTTTGTGAGAAAGGGCAGCCAGGGACTGACACTTACGCTGACATCTCCAAAAAATGTTCCTTTTGGAAAATATGGCCGTCTTCTTCTTTCTGTCCTCACAACTCATGCCGTAATCTCTAAAAATACAGAAGGTCCAGTCCTCATTGAATATGCGTCTTTGTCAGACCTCCTGAAGGAACTCCAGCTTCCAAAACAGCGTGGAAAAGACATCCGGGAGCAGATTGAATGTTTCGCAAACGCTTCATTTGCATTTGAGCAGAGGGTAGAGGAGCTTCAGGCTGCATATCTGTTCAAGGATTTGTATCCGGACGGTGATTATCCCAAAAAAGATGTAACCGTTAAGACCGTAACTACAGGAAACATCCGTTTTACGACAGGCGTTCAATATAAAGAAATCGAGTCCGAAATAAAAGAGGCAATGGTTGGTCGTTTTAAGATAATTCTTTCTGATGAATTCACGGCTTTTTGTCAGAAACATGCCGTTCCCATTGATTATGAAGTTTACAAGGAAATCGGAAGTCCAATCGGCAAAGACATTTATGCCTGGCTCGTTTATCGAAACAATGCAAATTTTGACAAGGTTTTTATTCCAAGGCATCGGCTCGTTGAGCAGTTCATACCAGTAGAAGAGGGGAAAAATCCAAACCTGGTTAATGTAAACTACGCAAGGATAACAGAACTCCTAAAAGAAATAAAAGAAAAATTTTACAAGGAAGTAAAATTTGAAATCAATAAGGATGGAAGTGGTATAACCTTATTTAAAAGTCCTACTCCTGTTTTGAAGAAGGATCCTCGATATGCTCTTATTACCGCTGACATTTAATAAATTTCTATTAGGTAACAGTTCTACTAAATACTGATGGTAACAAAAGTCTTAAATAATAAGGATTTTTCCACATTTCAACGGCTTCTATTATTAGATTTCTAAAATTTATTAGAATTTATTAGTATATATAGAAGATTTAAGAGATTTGGTACTTTTTTTAGGAGTTCTGTTACCGGCGGTTTTCTGAATGCAAGTTTCTTCTATATATACTATGCAAATGAGAGAATTGAATATTTTAGGAAAACTGTTACTCAATTTAGGGTTATTAACAGGCAAAATGTGGGATTTTTTAGTTCTTCTGTTACTTTTTCTTTAAGAGAATTGTTACCATATTGATTCTTGCCATCTCATTGCATGACATATCAGCCTCTGTAGGATATATTCAACTTGGAGGGGCTTTTCGTTATTGTAGCTCATGTTGCTGGAGACATGAATGCAGATTACTGTGAAATACTGGACGGCGTAATCATAGCATACTTTTTTTTTGGATTTGCTCCAAAGAGTTTCAGTATTTGTGATTTAAAAAGAAAGCCAGTCAGGCACAAAAGAACTGATAAAATTACAAGCAGAAGAAGGTCATCGATTTTGTGTGAATAATAAACTACCTCAGTCCAGAGGCCGTCTCCGATATGGCTTATAATAGACGCCGACTTTGACAACATGACAAAAAGTCAGATTTCCGAGTCCTACAAGAACTTGAAGAGTAAAAACGAAGCTATAACAAAACTTTCATTTGAAAAAACGGCATAACTCCGCTACAATTCTTCTGTCATATCTCGTTGCGGGAGTCTGCCGCTACCCAATCATTTTGGTCAATCGTTTCATTTTAGGAGAACTCTATGAAACACACTCTGTTGGGGGCAGTGGCACTTTTGTCTTGTGCGCTTTTTGTCTGCTCCTGCGCATCAAATCAATCACAAACAACATCAAAACCTCTTGTCAGCACAATCGCGGAAAGTTTCGGCGACGGTCAGAAAGTGTCTGCTGTCATTTTGGAATATGCAAAAGAAATCGACCCTTCTTCAGTAACGCTCGAAACATACAGCGTTGAGGGAAGAAAAATCGAAGCGTTGGATTTTGAGGGAAACACGGTAAAAATCCGCCTTGCCTACGAAAACAAATGGGACAAAACTGACGGAAAAATGCCACCTCGCGAAAAGAAGGAGGCAGGCAACGCCAAAGAGGGCAACGGTCCTCGTTTTGAAGATGATGGTGCTCCTGTGGATTTGAGCGCAAAAGTCGTTCAAAAAGCTGATATTAAGGCGACTGACGGCACTGTGTTCAAGGCAAGCGAGGAGGCTTTTGTTTCAACATCAGCGAAGGAACTCGTGATAGAAGACTTTGAGAAAAAGACATTCACCGACAGCGAAAC
>DGTW01000150.1:500-3569 GCA_002393835.1 Treponema sp. UBA4326 | reverse complement strand
AGCGAGGACGAGCAGACAAAGCACAAGGCTATCGTTGTGGCGGTTCAGTATCCGCTTGATGTGGTGAAAAAATACGGCGCACTCACGACCGATGAAAATGTCTGGACAGTCGGACTGACAGCGGTGGACAATCTTTTGCACAGCGTTATCAAAACTTACGCCGTTGACGAAAACCGCATTTACGGCACGGGACAGTCGCAGGGCTGCATGACGAACATTGCGCTTTCTGACAAGCACCCAGATTTGTTTGCGGCTCAGTTTTTGGTAGCGGGGCAGTGGAACGTGGAAGAAATGAAGGCGATGAAAGACAAAAAGCTCTGGATTGTTGTTTGCGAGGGCGACGAAAAAGCGTATCCTGCGATGAAAGCGGCTGTGGACTTGTGGGAAAGTCTTGGCTCAAAAGTCGCTCGCGGCGAAAGTATGTGGAACGGTAAGGCTGATGAGGCGGAACGCAATGCAGATACAGATGCAATGTTAGCCAAAGATGCAGACATTCGTTTTAACGTAATTGCGGGCGGAAGCCACATGTACACTTGGAGCCTGGCTTACAACTACGAGGGAATCCGCGACTGACTCTTTAGACAATCAAAATAGGAGCGTTTTGAATATGAATAGATTTTTTGCAAAAGCGGCATTGGCACTTTCAGCACTTATGCTTTTTTCTTGTGCCAGCACATCAAAAGAAACCGTGAGTGCGGACGAGGCAATTGTTGGCGTGAGCGTCATCGGCACAATCGGAATGGACGGCTCAAAACCCCGTGCAATCGTCGTGGAATATGACCGAGATTTGTCTGGCACAAAACTTGACCTTTCAACTTTTGCCGTTTGGGATTACGGGCTTTCACTTTCTGAAAAAGACTTGAACTCTGGAAAAGAAGCGGGAAAGCCGCTCGCCGTTTATTTGAATGAAGAGCCTGAACTTTCTCAAAAGGGCGGAACAAAAAAAGGTCGCTACGTTATCATCGAAGTGAACACTGATTATTCTGTCGGTCGCTACGCGCGCTCTTACAAGGCAACGATGGCGGCAGGCGTTACGCAGACAAACGCCGTCGAGCACAGAGAAAGGCAACTATTACGATTATGAATACATCGGCATAGACCCGCAAACTCTCGGAAAGCGACCTGCCGAGCATTATCGATACGCAAAAGACGGAACATACACAATTCCCGAAATCGAGGGCTTTGAGCTTCACAAAGTCGGAAACGGCGCGTTCAAGGCAACGAATTGTTTTGACGAAGCAAACGGAAAATACTGGGACTTTGAGCTTCCGTATGCGCTTTATGTTCCTTCTGATTACGATGCGAGCAAAAAATACGCGCTTGTTCTTCATTTGCACGACGCAGGCTCAATGGATATTGACCCGATGCTCACTCTTTGCGAATCTCAAGGGGCGGCAAATTACGCTTCAAGTCAGTTCCGCGACTTGCTGAAAGCGCAAGGGCTTGACGGCGCAATCGTGGTCTGTCCTGCAATCAGCGAGGATTTTTATATGAACGCTGAAAATCCTCATTACAATCTCCGCATTGCCAGGGACAACTGGACTTTGAGCTGTGCCGCGCCCGCAGTCCTTGAACTTTTGGATTCGCTCACTGAAAAATACAGCATAGACACAAACCGCATTTACGGCTCCGGGCAGAGCATGGGCGGCATGACCGGCATGGCTTTGGCAGCACAGAGGGACAACTATTTTGCGGCTCTTTTGCCTTTGAGCTGCAAGTGGGGAACGAACTTCAACAAAGGCGAAACTTTTGCGGGAACAAAGAGTTTTAGCGCAGCCGCTGACGGAAAACTCATCTGGAAGACTGACGCGGACGGAAAGGCAGTTGACTACAACAACTGGTTTTATCTCATCTCCGACGACAATATTTTGTACTACAGCACCGCAGGCGAAAACACCGAATACAGCGTGCTCTTCAAGGACTTGTGCGGAGTTTCGCCTGAAAGCGCGGATATGTATCTTGACGAAAAAACAAGTGTGGAAAGTCGTAATAAAATCGTGAGGGAGCTTACTTCAAGACCAAGTACCCTCGGTATTTATCAGATAAATTTGAGCGGCAACGTCGGGCACATGTCGGCATGGTTTTACGGACACAGCACGACCGCCACTCTCGAATGGCTTTCAAAGCAGACTCGTGAATCGGAAATGGAAAGGGCAAAACTTGACCTCAACAAACCGTTTGAAAAAGCAGCCGAGCAAATCACAGACAGCGAACACATCTGGCAGAAAAAGAAAGACGGCTCAGCTATCTACATTCCCACAGGAAAGCGCGGAAGCGGTACTTTGGGCTACAATTCAGGCTGCACCGCCCTCGGCACTGACGAAGTTTTGCTTCCTGGAAGATAAAAAGTCTTATAAAGAAACGGGCTTTACAATAAGTTCGTTGCACAATGTCATTGACGGACTGTTTCGGAATCTAGGCAATCAAGGCAGATTCTGGAACGAGCTCAGCATGACAATACTTTCAATTCCCAGAGATTACACACTATGCACAAATTCTGAAGAAGTAAAAAAAGAGTTACTTACCAGATTCGGCCATACAAAATACTATAGATTTTACAGAGAAGAAGTAGCTGTAATGCCAAAGGATCAGAAAATTTTTCAAAATATTTTTGAAAAACACGGAATTGCAGAAAAGCCGGCATACACCTGCTTTACAGAAGAATATAACTGGGAGTCAACAGTTTCAAAGTAATAAACAGACTGTTTCATAGTACAAAAGACTTTGTTTCACAGTATTAAAAATACTGTTTCACCCAAAGAAACTGCCACAAGTTTTGGGATATTAGCGAAAGTTGCTTTTTGCTATAAAGTTTGACAAGGCTTTAAGCATGGCTGAAGAGCTTTCTGAGTTTTTTATGAAGCGTACTGAGTTTTCCCAGGCCGACACTGCCGAAGAGATGGCAAAAATTACTGCTCTCGATACTGCAACAAGTTCCTTCTTCAGTCATCAGGATCCTGCAATGGTGGAATGGTTCGTAAAAATGGTTGAAGAGCGAAAGAAGCAGCAGGATTCTTCAAAAGAAAAGAAGGCATGGTAGAAAAGCGAAGAAATCAGTTATGATGTTCC
>DGTW01000150.1:0-435 GCA_002393835.1 Treponema sp. UBA4326 | reverse complement strand
GTTGCACTTAGCTTCAAAGTTTGGCTTGAGCTCACCTTTTGCAAAAAGCTCTGTGGCATCATCGGCTCTTCCTGTGATTCCGGGAATTTCTTTTAATTTTATGGGCTCATGAGCCCGTGAAAATATGTAGCGAAGCGAAATATTTTCATAATAAACCACCCGCTATGCGGGTGAGAGACAAAAGCTTATAGAAAAAAAAGCCTTCCTCTAAGGTGTACAATAAGATTGTTCAAGTCTATTGCATAACACCAGGGAGGAAAGCTGAATGGCAAATATAAGAGACTCGTTGAGTCATACAAAATGGTTGTGTAAATATCACATTGTGTTTACACCAAAGTACAGAAGAAAAGCAATATATGGACAGTACAAGGAAAGTATTGGACAGATATTGCGGCAATTGTGTAATTACAAAGGTGTGGAAATTGTAGAAGGGCA
>DGTW01000309.1 GCA_002393835.1 Treponema sp. UBA4326 | reverse complement strand
CAGGATTCGAACCTGCGACATCTTGGTCCCAAACCAAGCGCGCTACCAGCTGCGCTACATCCCGAAAAAAAATGGGCAGTGAGAGACTCGAACTCCCGACAACCTGGGTGTAAACCAGGGGCTCTACCAACTGAGCTAACTGCCCGATTGCGATTCACAACGCTCAAATAATATAACAAATATCACATATTATTGCAAGTAGATTTTGCTTAAAAAATTAAAAATTTTCTATTTTTTTTATAATTTCTTCCAGAGGACGATATAAAAGCTCGCATTTTGGAATGCTAGTGGTGAACATCCTACCGTATGATTTTTCAATAATTCGTCTGTCCAGAGCAACCACCGCCCCCCTGTCATCACCCCGGCGGATTAATCGTCCGAAGCCCTGCCTGAATTTTATTACGGCCGAAGGAACGCTCAGTTCCATAAAGGGAAAACCTCCCCTCTTCATGATTTGCTCACTTCTAGCCGCAAAAACAGGATCACTTGGAACTCCAAAGGGCATTTTTACAAGAATCACGAGACTGAGAGATTCTCCTGGCACATCAACCCCTTCCCAAAATGAATCCGTAGCAAAAAGAACGCTGGATACATCTTCCTTGAACTGAGACAAAAGACGGAAGCGGTCATCTTCCCCCTGGCGTAAAATCGTGATTCCAGAAAGCCGGAGTTTGCTTCTTGCATTGTCACACGCATGGCGCAATGAGTCATAAGATGTAAAGAGAACTAAAGTCTTTCCACCCGCAGCTTCAATCATGCGAATTATAGAATCTTCGATATATGACTGAAAACTTTCTGCGTCTGGATATGGAGCGTCGCTTGGCACTGCAAAAAACATATTCTTTTCGTAAGGAAAGGGTGATTTGAATTCGCCAGACTTAACACGCTCTTTTTCGAGGTAATTGATTCCTACTCTTTTTTTCCAGAAATCAAAGCTGTTGGAAATACTTATCGTGGCTGAGGTGCAAATCACGGTTTTCATTGGCTCATAAACGCCCTTGCTCATCATGGGGGCAATATCAAGCGGGGTCGCAACGAATTCATAATAAAATGGATTGTCGATGTTCTTTGACATTGAAGGAGGAAGTCGCTTAGCCTGTACCCAAAAAACATTTTCCGGATGCTCCTCCCATGAGTAAAAACTCTGTGCCACGGTTACCATATCATCAAGACGCCTTAAAACAGCTTTTGTCTCATAAATAACTGAATTATCAAGGTCATCCTCATCTATTGCCTCAATTATTTCCCTCATAAGCCCTGAGACCGTTGCCAGGTGCTTTTGCAAATTGGTAATACAAGTAATTATTGAAGAGAATCTAACTGCCGTTCCGGCAAAAAGCCTTATGTTCATTTCCCGGCCAAGCACATTAGCCGTCTCATCTTCCAAGGCCGATATTGCACTTTTTACAGCAGCTATCTCATTCATAACCAGGTCAGACTTGTCTTCCAGACGAGAAAGGGCGGAAACAGTGAATACATATCCTGTCGAACTGTTTTTTCGCTGCCTGTAAAGCAAATTGAGCTGCTTTAAAATTCTAAAACGGTTAAGTGTATTAGAAAAAAAACTCGTAGCCGCATCCTCAATACCATGAGCCTCATCAAAAACAATACGCTTGTAGGGGGGAAGAACGGCAGTATCGTCATAGCCCGCCCCATTCATCCGACTTTCTATATCAGCAAAAAGCATGTGATGATTAACGACAAGTATATTGGCATCCGCAGCCTCTTTCCTTACTTTCATAACAAAGCACTTTTCACGGAACTTGCACCGCATCCCCATGCAGGCATCGGCCTCGGAATTCACCCTTTGCCAGAGATTTTCGGGAGGCATAAAAGACAAATCACTTTTACTTCCAGTTTTACTTTCTTTTGCCCATGCACTTATTTTGTCAAAAATTTCAGTCTCATCGCTGAATAAATCACGCTCTGAGCCAACTTCTGAAAGACGACGCAAACATACATAATTCTGCCTTCCCTTCACAAGAATCGACTTAACTTTTTTTCCGATGATTTTTTCCGCCTGGGGAATGTCTTTTTCGGAGAGCTGCTGCTGAAGGTTTATGGTTCCGGTTGAAATTACGACCCGTTCCTTATTTTCCAAAGCCCAAAGCATCGAAGGAACAAGATAAGCAAAAGACTTACCGACTCCGGTTCCGGCCTCGAAAATACCAACGGCATCATCATTAAATGATTTTGAAATTTCTTTTACAAGCTCAATCTGGCTGGGGCGTTCCTCAAAATAAGGCGAAATTTTTGCAAGAGGTCCTGAAGAAGACAAGTAAAATGCTGTCTTTTCCGAATCAAGTTTTTTTATGACAGAGGGCTTTATCGGCTCCATGACCACATATACTTCACTGACAGAATTATTGACAATGTAAAAGCCCTGTGCCTTTTCGCTGCAATCGCTGGCTATCATTAAATCAGCGTCCGAAGGATGCAGGTTTCCAGACGGATGATTATGAATTAAAACAGAGGCTTCCCTTGCAAATGAAAAATTCACGGGTACTGAATCAGAATTTCCCCGGCTTCCAGCCTGAACAGAAATGACGACTCCATCAGCATTTATGATTCCCGCAAAAAAAACTTCATTACCGCCCGCATCTGCAATCTGGTCTTTCATTTTCTGGCGGACTTCAGGGGAAAAACGACGATTTATTTCCATAGCAAGGATAATATCACATATTTAAAGAAAATTCTCGTTAGGTAAGAAAATCCATGGAACGAGTACATTCGTTATCGTACTCGCTTGGATTTTGTTTTCCTTACGCCCTTCAGGCATAGCCTTCACCGAGACTTACATGAAGGCACCTACAGGATGTAGGTAAAAAGCTAAGAGAGAATTTTCGGAGAAAATTCTCGTTGGAAAGAACAATCCAAGGATGGATTGTTCTTTCCTTACATTTTCATTCCGAATTTTTCCATTAGTTTTGCGTGAAGGCTTTCAGTTTCTGAATCATTTAGGCCGAGGCTCTGGGCATCTGTCAAATCTTTCAGGGAATTGTCAAAGTCACCAAGTTTGTAATAAGAAACAGCCCTCCTGAAATGGGCATGAGACTGATATTCGTTAATTCTGATTGACTCAGTGTAGGCTTCTATGGCCTCTTCGTGCTTGTTCATAATACTAAGGACAATTCCGATATAATAGTAAGAACGGAAGGCATTCGAGTCATAGACGACGCTTTTCTGAAAATCCTCAAGAGAGGCAGTGTAATTATTCTGAGAAAAATAGGCCATTCCCCTGTGCTTGTGAATGACAGCAAGTACGGGAGCAGGTGGCGTTGGCTCAGAATTGATTATTATACTGTAAATCTCTACGGCCTTTTCCAAGTCTCCGTGATTGTGAGCCTGAATGGCCTCAAGAATCATATCATCAATAGTACCGTGAACATAGGGAGAAACCCGACTGATACTTTTTGGCTCAAGGCTTTCGATTTTCTTGCTGCTTGTGGTGAGGGTAAGCTCGTCTGCCTTTTCGTAAAAGGAAGCCCGGCGAGCCTCAACTTCCCCCTGCAGCTTTTTCTGATAATCACGGATTTCCTGAAAGATAATGTCAGCCAAAGTAAGGCTTGCATTCATTGAAGCGAGCTTGCGGCGAAGAGGCATGTCAAAGGGAGTGAATTCAGACTTATAGATAAGCTCATGCTCTACTTCAGCCCAGGCATCCTGCAAAATGGTACGGATTTGAATTTCACAGACCAGGCTCTCGGGAAGAGGCAGGGAACATTTTTTTGGCATACAGTCCTTGGGAATGGAAACAAGCACATGAACGGACTCATAGCCGAATTCACGGAAAGACTGCTGAGCACCCTTATACTCGACTTCCTTAACGACAAAATTTTCTTTAATCTGCTGCTCTACTTCACTAAGGTCTTCAAGAAATGCGCAAATAACCCGGATTCCCATCATGTCGGTAAGCTCGACAAAATTATTTTTTTCGGCTTCGTCAGACTTTAAGCGGAGAACCTTTCGGTAATAGCTATTGAATGATTTTACTCTCGATTTGTAGGTCGGATTAGATGCAAGTTTGATTGTCTTCCTAAGTTTTTCCTCTATCTTAGACATAATTTCTGATAGAACAGGCTTATAAGACTCATAGGTTGATTTTATATTGTTTTTACTCGGCAACGAATTCACAAAATTATCCATGAATTGAATTTTAACATAAAATTAAATAAAAGCAAGCATAAAAAAAACCGTCTGACTAATCAGACGGTTTTTAGAAAATCTTTGAAAACTGACTAACGCCAGTTGCTGTCAATCAGCTTTTAGATTTTACTTATTTTGCGTCAGCACCCTGACCACCATTTGACTGAGCGTTAGAATCGCCGTCTGAGCTGAGTGATGGAGTGAAGTTCTCTTCAACAGCCATCTTCTGGCGCTCAACATAGCGGTTAACCTGTTTGTTGCCGAAGCGAGACATTTCGAGAGCCTGGCGAGCAGATTCTCGGCGACCAATGATTCCCCAAAGGTCTTCGTCTGCAATGTCGCGCTCTGAAGTGAGGTTTGCTTTATCGTAGATGATTTTTACATCTTTGAAGTAACCAATGAAGTCATCGCCGATGTGTGAAGCATCACGAGTAATCTGGAAGCCTTCGAATTTTGCGAATGGCTCACCGCGTGGGTAAATTGGGTAAATGCGGATTTCGCGTGTGCGAACTTCTGTGATGTAGTCTGGGTTGTTCCATTCAAGAGTCTTCCAACCGTCAAAGTTGAGGTAACCCATGAAGTAGCGGCGAGTGATGTTGTCAGCGTCGCTGATAAGAACCCAAAGACCATGTGGGAAGTTCATACCCATTGTTGTAACAGCAATCTTTTTGATTGTGCCAACATTTTTAACGAGACCATAAGCTGGTGAAGCTTTGTCTGACGGATCGTCAGCCTCAAACAAATATTTTGGACCTGAAGACTCGCCTTCTGCAGACTCTGCCTTCTGGCGGTCACCGTTATCATCTGCTATTGAATACGGCTCATAAGCAGGGATGTTGAACGGAGGAACGATTTTTGCGTTCGCATTGTAAGCTCCTGACGGGAAAACAACTCGTACGCCCATTACTTCTGAACCGGCGAATGGCTGCTTTGAATTTTCGCTAACAGGTGCTGCCTTAACAACTGATCTTGCCAAGCTGCCGACATTCTGAGCTGAGCTGTTGAGAACAACTTCCCATTCGTCGAGAGCGAGAGAAGATTTCATGAGCGATTTCTGCTCTGAGCTGAAAGATGCACCAGCTGCTGTAGCGTAATCCATAATGGTTCGCTTGTTCTGGTTCTCTGTTCTCTCTCCATCGTAATCCTCTGGCCAGATTGCGATGTCTGCCTTAAGCGTTGTGAAGTCGATAAGGGTTCTCTCTTCTGCAAAAGATGAAAGTCCCACGAGCGTCATCAATGCTGCCGATAAAACTAAAGTTTTCTTCATTTTTCGAAGCTCCTTTTTACTCAAATGATGTAGCCTTGTATATCTTACAGTATCTAACATATAACGCATTTTGTCAATGAAAATTTTAGCTGATTTTCAGTCAGCTATATAGTTCCCATCAATAAAAAGTTCTATATTTTTGATTCCTGTAAAATTCATTTTGATGTTGCTTTTAAAGAGAGCGCAAGCATCTTTGATGCCAACAGCCCCGTTTTCCTGCAGGACGGCCTCTTTTGAAAGCCCTACATAAAGGGAATTTTCCCTGAGAAAGCAGTACTCTACATGCGTTCCGGGAGTAAAAAGCGCCCTGCCCCGGTAAAAAGACGGTCCCAATATAAGCTCGTCTACATAAAAGGCGATTTTTCCCTGAACTGGATGTGAATTTAGATATCGGATTTCCTTTTGATATTTGTCAGAACCTGAAACAGGATAAGTAAAAACCCTTCGGTTCGTTCCGAGATGAGAAAAAACAGGGAAAAGAATAAAAAAGACAGCAAGGGCAAGCAGGGAAAAGAGTATTCTGATTATGTTTTTTTTGCTTAAAAGTTCTTTATAATTCATGGTTTAGTGATTAGTGAATCCCCTGGAACGCTCGAAATGCGTTACAAAAGCGGATAATCCATTATATATTCCAAGAGACATTTTCTGCAAGTAGGAATTGTCGGCAAGAAGCAAGGCCTCTTTTTCATTTGAGAGGAAACCAACTTCAATAAGGACAGCCGGCATATTTGAATTCTTGACTACAAACCATTCCTCAGCCTTTATTCCCCGGGCAGAAGAAAGATTTCCCACCTGAGCGGCGATTCCGTCCATAATGAATTTCGCGATGAGTATGCTTTCGGTCGTATATTCCTCTTCCATCATTGAATTCATTACATTGAAAAGGTTTTTATCAACATCACCTGTTTTTTCAAGGACAGTGCGACGGTATCCCGGAGAAAGATACCAGACTTCATAGCCAGAGGCTTTTTTGTCCAGGGAAGAATTGACATGAACGGAGACATAAAGAATGGCTTCTTTTTCGCCAAGCTTGACTCCGTTGGCTATTTCCGTTCTCTCGGCCAGCGAAAGGAATTTGTCGGTATTTCGCGTCATAAGGATTTTTTTGTCTGGATAGGCCGATTTTAAGCGGGTATAGAGCATTTTTCCAACAGAGAGATTCACGTCTTTTTCTTTTACGGTAATTTTTTTGCCCTTTACGTTATGGGTCATCATAGCCCCGGGGTCTTTTCCGCCATGACCCGGATCAATCAGTATGGCACCGATTTTGTATCCGTTATTCTCGTTTGTTTCAGTCTTGAAAAGTTTGTTTGCATTGTCCAGGAAGGCTTTCGTGACATAAAGGACGCCGTCTTTTATAACGGGAGCGTCTGTAAGGGCAAGTTTTTTGTAGTCCTGAAGGACGAAAGAGTCCCCCGCACGAAAAGACAGCTGATGCCCGTTTTTTTCCAAAAGACCTGCCCCGCTTAAAGAATCCCAGTAAACGCTGGCACCAAGTTTTTCGGACTCAGTGATTAAATTTAAATTTGCCGGCTGAGCGTATACCGAAAAGAGAGAAAATAAAAGTGTTAAAAATAGAAATGTTTTCTTCATAAAATGCACAATTCATAATGCATAATAATTCTCAATCCATAATGATGAACGCTTAGTTTTTACGCTTCAATAATTATGAATTAAAAATCATGCATTATACATTATTTATATTGTCGGCAACATAAAGGGCACCCTGAATTCCTCCCCGCAGAAGGGCTGACCAGAATTTTTTTCCGTCAAGCTCTCCGTGAACCGGGCAAATTTCATCGAATTTCTCAAGGGTCTTCCTCAGGCTTCTGTGATTCCAGTCTTTCAAGGAATCGGCCAGGGGAATGAGGCTTTCCGGCAAATAGTCGCTGGTTTTTGCGTTTGCAGGAATTTTCGTTCCCTCTCCCACCGTAAGGGAATTCTCGTTTTTGGGGCAGAATGTAAAAGCCGAGACAGGGAAGCCCTCCTCGTCAATTTCGCTTTTTCCTGACAGGAAGTCCTGAGTCTGGGAATTATTCGGCTCCAGCCTGAGGACAATTTCTGAAATTGCCTCTTCGGCGGACTTATAGGCCTGCTCGTGATTTATTCCCACGGCGATGATGTTTCCGCACTTTTCAACATTATTTCTCGGGAATTTTACGCTGTCCCCTTCTTTTGCCCTGGGCAGGACATCACGGACACCGTAAATCTGCTTTACCTGGTCAAGGCCATAGATTTTTGACACCTTTCCAGGAATAGAAAGCCAGGCACGCTCTGCGCTTACGAGAGTATTGCTGATTTCGTAAAGTTCAAACGGCTGTGCCATGCCTTTTACAGATTCGTGTGGTTGCCAGGGAAGAGAAACCCGGTTTGAAAGAAGGTAGTCAGGTTCCTTTCCGACGGCAATTTTTAAGGCTTCTTCTGTGAGATTCATTCCGCTGGCGTAGGGAAAAGTCCAGCCGGACATATATCCGCCGGAAAGACGCGCCGCAATTTCCCCAATCATGGGACCTTTTTTGGTGTATTTTATATCTGCCTTTGCGACTCCGCAGGTGAGCCCCAAAGCCTTAATTCCAAGTGCAAATGTGGCTATAAGCTCGTTTTTGATTTTTATGTCTGCCTTTGAAGGAAGGGAATGTCCCATTTCAATGAAATACGGCGGATAGAAAATGTGACGGTCGGCAAAGCCCGTGATTGTGAGCGTGCCATTGTAGACAACGGAATCGATGGAGAATTCAGCACCCTCCATGTAATCTTCAAAAATTGCCCTGCCTGTGCGGGAATTTTCGATGGCATGGCTTACTGCGGGAAGGAATTCCTTTTGGTTTCGCACCAGACGGCAACCACGCCCACCCATGTTGTCGCAGGGCTTTACGACTTTTGGAAATTCTATATCAGAAATAAGATTTTGCGAGTCATTCAAGGAAGAACTGTCCAGCTCACGGAATTTCGGGCTGGGAACCCCGGCTTTTTCAAAACAGGCCCTCATGCGAACCTTGTCGCTGGCGTTGAGGGCAGCTTCGAATGAATGAGCAGGAAGACCTAAATTTTCGGCAACATAGGAGACGCTGGCTGAAAAATCTGTGCCAGCGGTAAAAATGCCTTTTAAGCCGCCCTTTTCGTTCAGTTTTTTTGCGAGTTCAAGAAGAGAAGCCCGGTCTTTAAGGTCAACCGGGAAAAATTCATCGGCTAAGGGAATGGCAAGAGCGTTTTTGTTCGCATCGACGACGACGGCCTTTAAGCCTAAATGCTTTGCGGCTAGAATTGCGGGCTTTTGCATGAGTCCCGCACCAAGAATCAATACTTTATCGTTTTTTGACTGTCCAATCATTGGGAAAAATACCTTTTTGGCATTTTAGGACATTAGCAAATGAATTGCAACAGATTGACAATCACAGAAATGGCAATCGAACAATCAGACACTTGGATTTATGGGTATAGAAGATAGTTTTTCCTCATTTTTATGAAGGCTTCAAGTTCCTCTTTCCAGCTCTGCTTGATTTCTGCCGCTGATTTTCCTTCCTGAATCTGCTTTCTTAATGAATCAGAACCGCTCAGCAAATCAATCCAATATTGTCCGCCAGGGAATTTCCCCCAGAACCAGTCAGCATGTTCCTGAGGAGCTTTGTCTGATGTAAGATTTTGCGAGCACTTCCAGGCTTCTTCGATGTAAGAAAGATTGATTCCGTCGAGCCAGATAGACTTAATTGACTTTGAACGCAAATCATGGCCGTAGCAGATTTTGCCAAGAAAAGGAGGATTTACAGCCCCGCTCATGCTTTTTGGAGTGAAAGAGAAGTCATTTTCTTTTATTTCCTTGAAATAGGGGCTGCCATAGACCTCAAAGGGGAAGTCTGTGCCCCTGCCTACAGAAACAATCGTATTCTCAAAAAAGCAGGTTGAGGCATAAAGATAGACAGCCCGCATGTCCTTGATATTGGGTGAAGGAGGACGAATAAGGGCATAATGACTGGAGTGGCTGTAGTTTTTGCAGGGGAGCACCGTGAGGCGGCAGGCATTTTTACCGGCCTTAAGCCAGCCCTCCCCGTTAATCATTTTTGCAAGTTCTCCCCAAGTAAGGCCGTGAACGACAGGGAGAGGAAGAAGCCCCACTCCTGACTCGTAACCGCTCTTTAGGATTCCGCCATCGACATAAAAGCCGTTTGGATTCGGTCGGTCCAAAATAAGGACTTCCTTTCCGTAAGCGGCACATGCATCCATGAGATGATAAAGGACCAGATAGTAAGTGTAGTAGCGCAAGCCCACATCCTGCATGTCAACCACAAGCACATCGAATTTATTCATGTTTTCCGCACTGGGGGCATGTGAATTGGCATTTTCGTAAAGTGAAAGAATTGGCACGCCTGTCTTTTCGTCGATGGAGTTTTTGATGTCAGCACCGGCATCTTCAGTTCCACGGAAACCATGCTCCGGGCAGAAAATTGCGCTTACATTCACACCCTGGGACATAAGAATATCAAGGATATGCTCTCCGTAGCTGATTTTATTTCCGGAGGAGT
>DGTW01000071.1 GCA_002393835.1 Treponema sp. UBA4326 | reverse complement strand
CCAGCTAAAGTTTCGATTAACACAACTTTTACTTCATCATTTTTTTTTAGAGTCTGAGCCAATACAGAGTTTATTGCATAATAAGTTTCGCCAGAATATTCAATAAGAGAATTGTCATCGACAGAATAGTGTCTTTTATGCATATCATCTGCCATCATCAATGTTACGAAAACTATTTTTGTCATAATTGAACTTCCTTTTTGTAATTGTTAAAGAATTGGAGAATTTTCAAAAAATTCTCAATGTTTGGAATATCATTTTTACTGAGAGTTTTTAATTCATGAACGGCAAGATTTCCGTCCATACGAATTTTATGCATTGCATCAACTATTTCATGTTCTATTAAACGTTTATCACCTAACTCATCTATTATATTTCGCAAGGAGTAATTATCGATGTTTTTTTGTTCCTCGACTATTTCAGGAAAAATATTTTTTATTTGAAGTTCCAAAACACTTCTGAAATCAACTAGAGACAACGGCCATTCCGAATCAGCTCTAGAAATTGCTGATAAACAAATATATCTTGCAAAATCATCCAAATTAACAAATTCCCAAACTTTCTGAAACATAAACCAAATCATTTGTTTGAAATCGTTTTTTTTGTAGTAATTAGGAATACGATTGCTTACACGTTTTTCATATACTCTTTCGATTGATTTTTGTGCGACGGTTTTCCAATGTTCAACAGGAAAGAATTTTTGTGCTAATTTGTATTCAGATCCCGCGTCATTATATTTTTTTCTAAATTCATAGGCTTCTGCAAGCGCATAATGAATCATTCCATCATCTTCGCCAGTTTTAGGATTTTTATATTCGCTTAATAATTTTTCAAATTGTTGTTTTCCTTGTTCTTCATTTCTAGACATCAAAGAATTTGCCACAATTGATTTTTTCCAGATTTCTCTCCATGTAGACACGATTTATACCTCTTAGCATTATTTTACAACTAAAAAAAATAGATCACAAGAAAAATAAATTACTGCCAAGGTCATTATTCCAAGTATGAAGACATTTTGTTTTCGGATATACATTTCTGCAATTTGGGCTGTTGCCGTCACTTTTACATCAGACTCAAAAACACGGTCATAAATCACCTTTTTAAAAGTATGAACTTCGGAACTTGCAGGAACCTGAATACAGAGAATTATTTTTCCGTCAATTTTAACAGATTTCAAGAATTTCGGAACAATTTCGGAACAATTTCGGAAGAAATTTCGGAACAATTTCGGAAGAAAACGCAAAACGGTTGGAGCGACTGCGTGCTTACAGTGGATAGCGTGGACTGGAACTGCGCGAGCTTTGAAGTAAATTAATTTGAAAATGGATTTACAGACAAACGCCCGAAAGTGCCCTTTCAGTTTTCTTTATTCAATTTGTTTATTCTATCAGCCAGATACAGCGGGACATTTATCATATCTTCCTGTTCTTTGTATTCCAGCTGTGAAAGTCTTATTGCAAGTTCTGGCTTTTGTTCTCTGCGGTAGCGTTTAAAACTTGCAGATGCTACATTTCCGCCTGACTTGCATTCAACTGGAATTATCTGCATTTCATTCTGTAAAAGAAAATCTACTTCGTAATTTTGAGCAGGGGAATAATAATGAATGTCGTTTTCAAGATTTGCATGAAACTGCTGCAAACAATAATTTTCTGTAAGAGCACCTTTGAACTGAAAATCAGAATCCAGGACAATCTGCTTATTCTCAACCTGAGCTGCACATTTTGCCAACCCGACATCAAAAAAGAAAAGCTTGAAACTTGAAAAATCCTCAAACGCTTTTAACGGATGCTCGGACTTTTTTACATCATAAATCCGAAGAACAAGTCCTGCGCTTACAAGCCATTCAATCGCCACTTCAAATTCACGCGCACGGGCACCTTGTTTTACACAGCCATAAATAAATTTTTCATTTTCTTTTGAAAGTTGAGTCACAAGACTTTTGAAGACCAGGAGAATACGCCCTGCATCAATTTTTTTATTATGTTTTGCAATATCATTTTCATACAAAGAAAGAAGCTCTTTTTGAATCTGCAAAACAGTTCCAGAATTTTGATCTTCTGCCCAGCTTGGATATTATAGAATTTTTACACAAAATTAAAGCGTTTTTGTGACATTTTTTACACATTTTTATTGCATTTTACACTGATTTTTACACATTTTTATACAAGATTAAACCGTGACTTCCCCCTTTGTAAATGCTATACTATCCGTATGCGCAAATTTGAAGTCGTGAGTCCCTACCAGCCTTCGGGCGACCAGGGACAGGCAATCGAAAAACTTTCTGAGGGCTTTTTAAAAGGCGATCGTTTTCAGACCCTTAAGGGTGTCACCGGCTCTGGAAAAACCTTTACTATGGCCAAAATCATCGAGAAGGTTCAGAGGCCCACCCTCATTATCAGCCACAACAAGACTCTTTCTGCCCAGCTTTACCGGGAATTCAAATCATTTTTCCCTCACAATGCTGTCGAGTATTTTGTCTCTTATTACGACTACTACCAGCCGGAAGCCTATGTTCCTGCCCGGGACCTTTACATCGAAAAAGATGCGGCCACAAATGCTGAGATTGACAAGCTCCGCCTTGCAGCGACTTATTCCCTCATGGAGAGGCGGGATGTAATCGTCGTTGCCACGGTGAGCTGCATTTACGGTCTTGGCATGCCTGATCTTTACAAGGAAATGCGCGTTCACATCGAAAAGGGCGAGATTCTTGATTTGCGCAAATTCGAGCGTGACCTGGCTTCCATTCAGTACCAGAGGAATGACATGGTCTTAGACCGGGGAAATTTCCGGGTTCGGGGAGATGTCATTGAAGTCTATCCGCCTTACATGGAGACCGACACAGCCTACCGAATCGAGCTTGACTTTGACGAGATTTCCAGCATAAAGCGTTTCAATGTTTTGGACAGAGCCACTGAGGAAGAGCTTGACGAACTCCAGCTTTACCCGGCCAAGCACTTCGTCGTTCCCCATGATGCACTGCTTGCCGCCACTGAGCGAATTCAAAAAGAGATGGAAGAGCGGGTGGAGACTTTGCAGGCCACAGGGAAAATGCTTGAAGCCGAAAGATTGAAGACCCGCACGACCTACGACATCGAGATGATGAAGGAAATGGGCTACTGCTCAGGAATCGAAAATTACTCAGGTCCTATTTCCGGGCGAAAGACCGGCGAGCCGCCCGCTACCCTGCTCCACTACTTCCCAGACGATTTTCTCTGCCTGATTGATGAGGCTCATGTCACCGTTCCGCAAATCAGCGCCATGTACGAGGGCGACCGCAGCCGAAAGCAGAATCTCGTTGATTTCGGTTTCCGCCTGCCCAGTGCTCTTGATAACCGCCCCCTCAAAGGCGATGAATTCTGGAAAAAGATGAATCAAGTGATTTATGTCACGGCAACCCCGCGCAAGGAAGAAATAGCCCAGTCAAGCCAGGTCGTCGAGCAGATTATCCGCCCCACAGGTCTTCTTGACCCCCTCATCGAAATAAGGCCAAGCGAAGGCCAGATGGAAGACATTTACAGGGAAGTAAAAGAAAGAATCGAAAGAAAAGAGAGAAGCCTGATTCTTACTCTGACCAAAAAGATGGCAGAAGATTTGACGGACTATCTTCTGGGACTGAACCTCAAGGTAAAATATATTCACTCCGAAATCGACACTTTTGAGCGGGTTGAAATATTGAAGTCTCTCCGTGTGGGCGAAATCGATGTTCTGATTGGAATCAACCTGCTCCGGGAAGGTATCGACCTGCCTGAAGTCAGCTTTATCGCAATCCTTGACGCTGACAAAATCGGCTTTTTGCGCTCAACCACGAGCCTTATTCAGATTGTAGGCCGGGCCGCCCGCAACGAAAAGGGCATGGTCGTAATGTACGCCGACAACATCACACCGGCAATCAAGGAAACGGTGGAAGAAACCCGTCGCCGAAGGGAAATTCAGCAGAAATACAACGAAGAACACGGAATCACGCCGCACACAGTCTCAAAGGCCGTTCAGGATATCCTGGTCCGGGCGCAGGCAGACGCGGCCGAAGAAACCGAAATCGAGCTTGGTGTCTTAAAGAAGAGCGCCAATCTCTTCGACCCAAAGCAGCGTAAAAAGCTGATTGAAGCCCTAAAGAAAGAAATGAGCGACTTCGCCGACCGCCTCGAATACGAACAGGCAGCCGCAGTCCGGGATCAGATTCAGGAAATTGAACGCA
>DGTW01000238.1 GCA_002393835.1 Treponema sp. UBA4326 | reverse complement strand
CTCACGACTTTTGCCGGCTTCGCCGTCGCTCCCTATGCGTAAAGTGATATGATTGAAAGACGATATTGCAAAAACTGCAATTAGTCTTTCACGTCACTTGAAACAACCTGATTTTTTCCGTGGGTTTTTGCATAGTAATGGCGCTCATCGACCATCTTGTAAAGGCTGGTCAGGTCATCTTTTCCGACGGCCTCGGCCACTCCAAGTGAAATGCTGATTGGATTCATTTTTTCCCATTGCAGGGCATTTATTTCCTTTCGTATTTTCTCTGCGATTTCCACGGCCTCTGCCTTGCTTGACTCAGGCAAAAGAATCATGAATTCCTCGCCACCCCAGCGGCCGATTGAGTCCTCTTCCCGTATAAGGCTTTTTGCTTTCTGGGAAAGCCGCACCAAAACCTCGTCTCCCATGTCGTGGCCGTAAGTGTCGTTTATTTTCTTGAAATTGTCGATGTCGAACATAATCAGATTTATACGGCCTTCTTTTTCCTTCTTTATTATTGGAGCGAATGTCAGTTACCGTGAATTCCTTTCCGATTGGTGTCCAGCCCAGGCTTGACTCAGCGTAAATTTTGAGTCTTTGTCCCCTGAATAAAGTGATGACCACGCCGTTTTCATGAATTTTTTCCCCGAAAACATATAGCGTCTGCTCTTCGGCATCGTCGGCAAAACCTGCTCCACGCTCTGGCCCGGTGAACTTTTCAGGCTTTTTTTATCCTAGGAGCTCCTCTGCCTTGTCAAAAAAATGTCCTTCCGCCACATCCGAGAATTTTTCCCGCAAGTCAGCCATGTTTTTCTTCAGTTCGCCTTTTTTTGTCCCTATAAGAATCACCTCGCAGTATCCCTGCTCCCGAATCTGCTTTGCAGCCTTATTTTCAATCTGGTTCACGAAGGCGATGTAGGGAAGTGCCTTTAGTTCCAAAAGACGCTCCTTCTTCAAAATCGGGAATTTAATATTCAGTGTCGGGTGAAAATCCCCAAAAGAAAAACTTTCGTTCTCAGAGCAATCTTCCGTTCCCACTTTTCCACTTCCCACTTTCAACTTTCCCTTTTTAGTTTTCAAGTTCTCAAAAATCATCTCGCTCAAAGGAAGGCCGACGCTTGCGGCGTAAGTGCTGCTCATGCCCGAAAGCCTGGGGTTTACTTCAATTACGAACCATTTTTCGCCTGTAAAAACAAGATCTACCTGGGCAATTCCGTCCAGTTTCAAGCCATTCGCAAGCTTTAAAAGCATTTTATTAAGCTCAGGGATTTTATATTTCTCTGCTTCATCCTCGCTTAGTCCGACAGGGCCTGCTTTAACGCTCTGCTTGGGGCTTGTGATTCCGTACTGGTTCACGCTGAACTTAAAGGGCGGAAGAATTCTGTAGCTTCCCCGGCCTTCATTCTCATCATATCTACCATAAATTTCGCAGCCGAACTGCTCTCCTGAAATCATTTCTTCAATAATTCTGTCAGAAGTCGTCTTTTTTGATTTCAGAATTCCTGTCGCCTCGTCATAAGAATTGACGACATCCGCTCCAAAAGAGCTTAAACCTGTCGTATCCTTGATTATTAATGGAAAATTGAGCTTTTTTATTTCGTGGAATACTGCGTCCCTGTAGACATTGCCTTTCAGTTCCCGCCTGTTTCCTGCGTTTATGTAAAGCTCGTGATGCATGTGTATTGCCTTTGCAACATTTACGCCGAGTTTTTCAAGAGTCTCGTGGGTCCTCCACTTGTCAAAGCAGGCAAGTGCCGTCTCTACTGAGTGGCAGATTGTTTTTATTCCCTTTTTCCGCAAAAAGTCAGCCACCATGGCATCCTTTACCGTAAGCCAGTCGTAGGGCATCACATAAAAGGAAAGGGCCAGGGCCAGGTCGGGCTTAAGCTCTTCAAGCTCCTCGGCGATTTCCTTTTCGTCATCTTTTTGGATTATGTGATAGGTGATTTTTTCCGATTTTTCAAGGACTTCATTTCCTTTCAAGTCAAGCATAAAGGTTCCGGGAAACTGGGTGGCCAGGATGATATTCATTTCGCTTTCTTTTTTTGCAAGTGCTTCCCATTGTTCAGCCCAGGATGGAAGGGAAAAAGTTGAAATGTTGTCGCCGTCGTAAAGGCTTGAGCTGGTGGAATAAAAAAGAATGTTCATAATGAGGAAAATATATCACAAAATCTGTCACAGATAAATTGAATTAAGTTTTTAAATATATTAAAATTAACTGTATGAACTCATCATTGATAGAAAAGATTGAGCAAAAGTTTGATCCGCTAACAGGCGTTTACGAGCGTTTTACCATCGAGAATCTCGCAAAAAAACTCCTTGCTGAAAATTACCCCTTCGTGCTTTTCCTCATTGACGGCGATAATTTCAAAAATGTAAATGACGGTTACGGACATGCCGTCGGCGATTTGGTAATAAAGACAATTGCCGAAAACCTTCAGGCTTTTTTTCAGAATATTGGTTTTGTGGGGCGTTTTGGCGGCGATGAGTTCATGGTCATAATGCCCGATGTCGTTGACTACGATTCAGTCTGGAATATTTGTCATAACCTTCATGTCACATTCAGCAGTCTTTCAATCCCGGAGTATCCATCAATTTCAATAACGCTTACGCTTGGCCTGTCTAGGGCGCCAAAAGACGGCATAGCTTACGACGAGCTTTTCGCAAAGGCAGACAAGGCACTTTACCGCGGCAAGCAAAAGGGCAGAAGTTGCTTCATTATTTACCTCAACGAAAAGCACAAGGACATAAAAGTTCTTTCAAGCGACTCTCCCATCGCAAATTCCATGCAGCGTCACAATCAGATTTTTACCTTCCTTTCTGAGTCAAAAAGCCTAAAGGAAGCCATTCCTGCGATACTCAGCTTCTTCACCACAGGCATGATGATTGACCACATGGCTGTTCAGGGGCAAAGGGAAATGCTTTTTTCAGAAATCTATTCCCTTTCAAAAAGCAGGAATTTTTCTTACATAGACACGGCCCTCATTTCTCCGAACATCGACCCGTCGACTGGAATTTTCCATATAAACGAGGTTCAGCAAGTTCCTAAGTCTGTCATGCAGGATTTAATTAAGAATCTTGAAAAGCAGCAAATTTTTTCGATTTTTTTTGCGGAAATTTCATATGCCGGAAAGTTTTACGGCTATCTCCGTGCCGATGCCACATCCACATTGCGAATCTGGCAGCATTGTGACATGAATTTGCTTCTTACGGCCGCAAAGGCAATTGCAATGGTTCTTTTTTTTCAGGGTAAAACCCTAGAAGAGTTGTAGAAAATTTGTTAAAATAGTCTCCAAAAATTCAATTTGGGGAATAAAATGAAAATCAACGGCTCTCAGATCGTAATTGAATGCCTTGTCGAGCAGGGCGTAGATACAGTTTTCGGTT
This sequence comes from Treponema sp. UBA4326, assembly GCA_002393835.1. Lineage (GTDB taxonomy): Bacteria > Spirochaetota > Spirochaetia > Treponematales > Treponemataceae > Treponema_D. Next base: position 4,104 of record DGTW01000238.1, on the reverse strand, counting down.
ATCCAGGCGGAAATATCCTTAACATTTATGACGCTCTTTACAAGAACTCTGACAGAATCAACCATATCCTTACCGCACACGAACAGGCCGCAGCCCACGCCGCAGACGGCTATGCCCGCACTACAGGCAGGGTCGGCGTCTGCATGGCAACTTCAGGTCCTGGAGCCACAAACCTCGTAACAGGTATCGCAACCGCCTACATGGATTCAGTTCCTGTCGTTGCAATCACCTGTAATGTCGGTACTCCGCTTCTCGGAAAAGACACTTTCCAGGAAATCGACATCACTGGAGTAACACTCCCAATCACAAAGCACAACTTCATCGTAAAAGATGTAAAAGACCTGGCCAAAACTTTCCGTGAGGCCTTTATTATCGCAAAATCAGGCCGGCCGGGCCCTGTTCTCATCGACATTCCAAAAGATGTCACCGCAAAAGAATGTGAATTCGAGCCTCTTCCAAAAGGCGACTGCGGCTTAAATGAGCTTGTCGCAGAAAACGCCAACTTCTCACGGGTCGTGCGCGTTGCAGTCCCCACAGACGAAGAAATCAAAAAGGCAGCCGAAATCATCAATAAATCTGAACGGCCTGTAATTTATGCAGGCGGCGGTGTCAAAATATCCGGCGCCGAAAAGGAACTCCTGGAATTCGCCGAAAAAGCGCAGATTCCGGTCTCAGAAAGCCTTATGGGCCGCGATGTATTCCCGGCAAGCCACCCCCTCTGCACATGGATGGTCGGTATGCATGGAACGAGAGCCAGCAACATGGCCGTCACCGAAAGCGACCTCGTCCTCGCCCTGGGCGCCCGTTTTTCTGACCGCGTAATCGGAAACCCGAAAACCTTCGCCGAACATGCCACAGTCTTCCACATCGACATTGACCCGGCCGAAATCAACAAGAACATTCCTGTGGGCGGCCAGCTCGTAGGCGATGTAAAATCAATCCTCGCACGCCTGCTCCCTCTCATCGAAAAACGAGACCACAAAGACTGGCTCAAAAAAGTCGATGAATGGAAAAAGGAAGTTCCTGCCTGCTACTCAGAGGTCAAAAAAGACTCAATCAACCCTAAATTCTTGCTCGAAACCGTACACAAGTACGCCGGTGACGATGCCTATATCACAACGGAAGTCGGCCAGCACCAGATGTGGACGGCTCAGTTCTATCCCTTCGGAAAGTCACGCCGTTTCGTAACTTCAGGAGGCCTGGGAACAATGGGCTTCGGTACCGGGGCCGCAATGGGAATTCAGGTCGCTCATCCGGACGGCCGTGTCGTTCACATCGCAGGCGACGGCTCTTTCCGCATGAACTGCAACGAGCTCTGCACCATTGCCCGTTACGGTCTTCCAATCGTAATCGTCCTGGTCAACAACGGCACCCTGGGCAATGTCCGTGTCTGGCAAAAGCTCTTCTACGACAAACGCTACAGCCACACCACCCTTGATTTCGGTCCTGACTGGGGCAAACTCGCCGACGCTTACGGAGTAGGCTACTATAAGGCTCAGAACAACAGCGAGTTCGACAAGGTCTTCAAAGAAGCCTTCGAAAGCCACAAACCCTGCATCGTAGACTCAATCGTTGACATCGACGAGATGATTCTCCCGATGGCAATCCCCGGAAAGCCAATCGACGACCAGATGATGTCTTGGGACAATTAAAGTTAGGAGTTAGAAAGTAGGAGTTAGTAGTTAGCAGGTAGCAGTTTTGTTGGGCGCTCCCCGCTTTGCGGGTCGGGCGTTCCGCTATTCCGCTTGCGCTCCAGCCGCTTCCCTCGCTCCCTGGCGGTCGCTCAGTCCAGTGGCCGCCTCCGGCGCAGCTCCATGCCCTAGCGCATGAAAGCCCGCAAGAAAGAAAAATCCCCCGGTTCGCAAAGAATTCGTAATGAAGGATTCACTTACAAACCGGGGGATTTTTCATTAGTAATAAGAAGTCGTTTTTTATAATCGGGACAAGGGAGCAAAGCGACCAAAGTCCCGAAAAACTCCTAACTCCTCACTGCTAACTGCTAACTATAACTAGTCCAAAGCGTGTCCTGCTGAGCCTAAGACATCAACGCACTTGTGCATGTACATCTTTTTGAGCTCTTCTCGGGCCGGAGTGAGGTACTGGCGCGGGTCGAAGTCGCCAGGATGCTCTGCAAGGTGCTTTCGGATAGCGGCGGTCATTGCCAGGCGGCCGTCTGAGTCGATGTTGATTTTGCAGACTGCTGATTTTGCGGCTTTTCGGAGCTGCTCTTCAGGAATACCTACAGAGTCAGGAATCTTTCCGCCGTACTGCTCGATGATTTTTACGTATTCTACCGGAACTGATGAAGAGCCGTGGAGTACGATCGGGAAGCCTGGAAGCTTCTTTTCGATTGCCTCAAGTACATTGAATGCCAGTGGTGGCGGAATAAGAACGCCGTCAGCTGTTCGAGTGCACTGCTCCGGAGTGAATTTGCAGCGTCCGTGGCTTGTTCCGATTGAGATTGCCAGTGAGTCGCAGCCTGTCTTTGAAGTGAAGTCGATTACTTCCTCTGGTTTTGTGTATTTTGACTCTTCTGCAGAGACATCATCCTCTACGCCGCCGAGAACGCCAAGCTCAGCCTCGACCGTTACATCATATTTGTGGGCATACTCAACGACTTTTTTTGTAAGCTCAACATTCTCATCATAAGGAAGGGCAGAACCGTCAATCATGACAGAAGAGAATCCGTTGTCGATACAGTCCTTGCAGACCTCAAAGTTTGGACCGTGATCCAGGTGAAGGACGATCGGAATGTCACAGCCAAGCTCGTGTGCGTACTCAACGGCGCCACGGGCCATATTGCGAAGGATATTGGGGTTTGCGTAAGCACGAGCTCCCTTTGAAACCTGAAGGATAACTGGTGATTTTGCCTCAACGCAAGCCATGATGATAGCCTGCATCTGTTCCATATTGTTGAAATTGAAGGCCGGGATTGCGTATCCGCCTTTCATTGCCTTTGCGAACATGTCTTTTGTGTTCACAAGTCCAAGCTCTTTGTAGCTAGTCATGATCTATAAATCTCCTTTTATTTATGATTCCAAATTATACCTATTATGGTAAGTCGAAAATATCAGAAAATCAAGAATAATATTGTAATTTTGAGCCGAATTTTTGCAGCTTCTTTGGGCCTTATCAAATTATTTTAAATAATCATGTTAAAATATTTGACAAAGATGTGTGCTAGAAATATAATGATAAATGATTTTGTGGGCTTTTCAGCAAGTTGTGCCGATATTGTAAATATGGTTTTCTTGTCACAAAGAACACAAGTAAAGAATAAAGGAGTTATTGAATGAAAAAGGGCGTAGTAGTCTTTACTGGTTTTGCATTCCTGCTTGCCTTCTCTGTTCCAGCAGTTGCACAACCAAGCTCAAGAGCCGTAGAGACAAGGGTCATTGATAATTTTGACAATGTTGGTTCTCAGGATTATCAGGTTCCTGGTAAAACGGCAGACAGCACTGTATCACACAATTGGACATGGGGAGTTCAGGCTAGTCACTATATCGATAAGGAGAAGGGCTTCCCGAAGTTGAACTATTTCAAAGCCCAGCCAAATTCTCTTAAATACTTCAATAAAGAAGGTGAAGAGCCAAAAGTTCTTGGCGTTCAGGTCAGCTACCTCCGAAAAGGAGAAAACTGGTTCGAAGTTTATCCAGAGAACGATGGCAAACCTTACGAAATTCCTTTCGTAGGAACCGTTACACAGGTTGATTTCTGGGTTTGGGGTGCTAACTACCTCTATTTCATCGATCTTCTCGTTCGCGATGCTGACGGTCGTGTTTATACTCTTCCTGCCGGCAATCTCGCATTCAATGGCTGGCGAAATGTTATCGTTCAGATTCCAAGTTATATCCGCCAGCACTCTCGTATGCGCTCAGGTCCGACAATCATGTCATTTGTCGGTTTCCGAATCAGAACAGATCCAGATGAATATGTCGATGATTTCACCGTATTCTTCGATCAGCTCAAGTTCACGACAAACGCTTTGAGCAATATCTTCGATGGATATGAACTTAAGACAATTGAGTTTGGTGACTCAGAGTCTAGCGGTGCTTCAGGCTCATCATCATCACAAGGAGATGCAAAATAATGAAAAAGTTACTT
>DGTW01000097.1 GCA_002393835.1 Treponema sp. UBA4326 | reverse complement strand
CACCCACATGCAGCACGCCCAGCCGGGAAGCCTTGCCCAGCATTTGTGTGCCTGGGCTTTTATGCTCATGCGTGATGTCCAGCGTCTTTCGGATTCTCTTAAGCGTGTTTCTCTTTCTCCATTGGGAAGCGGAGCTCTTATGGGGTCAACTTTGCCCCTCGACCGTGAATTTGTGGCCAAAGAGCTGGGCTTTGAGGGGGCTACTTACAATTCCCTTGATTCTGTCTCTGACCGTGACTACTGCATTGAGTTCACTTCTGACTTTGCGATTTTGCAGCAGCATTTGAGCCGTATGGCTGAGGAAGTGGTCTTGTGGTCTACCACTGAGTTCGGTTTTATCAATTTGAGCGAAAAATGGTCTACAGGCTCTTCAATCATGCCGCAGAAAAAGAATCCTGATTTTGCAGAGCTTATCCGAGGCAGAACCGGCAAGGTTTACGGCGATTTGATCAATCTTCTTGTAATGATGAAGGGACTTCCGCTCGCTTATGACCGCGACATGCAGGAAGACAAGGCTCCTCTTTTTGAGGCTCTGGACTGCGTTCAGGGAAATGTAATTGTCTTTGAGGCCATGATTGCCTCTGCCCAGTGGAATCTTCCCAAAATGGAAGAAAGCTGCTTCGGCGGTTTTGCCAACGCCACTGATGTTGCAGACTACCTGGTGCGAAAGGGGCTTCCTTTCCGTCTTGCTCACGGGGTCAGTGCAAAATGCGTTCGCCTTGCCATTGATTCAGGACTTTCCGCCATCGAGGATTTGAAAATCGAGGACATGAAAAAGATTTCCCCTCTTTTTGAGGAAGATATCTTCGACTGCATAAAGCCTAAAGCCTGCATGGAAGGAAGAAAGACGATCGGTGCGCCGGGCGCAATCGACAGGCAGATTGAAGTTTTGAAAGCATTCTGCGGAAAGTTTTAGTGATGAAAAACATATTGCCGCTGTTGATGATATCTTTTTTCTTTTCCTTTGTGTGTAATGCAGGGGAAAAGGAAAACTTGAGACAATTTCCAGACAGACAGGTATCGTTTTATGGCGGAGAGTTCTCATCACAACTGCATGATAAAATCCGTATATTTGAGGGAAATCCAGCAAAATATCTTAAAGAAATAGATGATTTTGAAGGTTATAAGAATCATCTTTTGACTCAGTCTGAAGAAAAGCTTTTTTTAGACTATTTTTCTTATCTTCCACCGAAACTTCAGAGTATAGTTCTTGAAAATGTTTATGCAATTTATTTTGTTGATGAAATGTGGTACGGTGGTCAGACAAAGTTGATTTTTGATGAGAATAATCGTCCGTATTGTGTTTTCTTTTTTAATGCAAATACATTTTATTGGTCCATGAGTGAGTGGCTGAGTTATCGCGACAATACGATATTCAGCAATACCGATGACGAGAACAGGCTTTTTGTTGAGTGCTCTGATGAATTCGCTGAATTCTTCCACATTTTGATCCACGAATCTGCGCATGTTTATGATTTCATAAATAAAGTGACGCCCGGTAATTGTGACAAAAACAGGGCTGAAAATACGGATGAAGGAAACTTGTATTATTCAGTTTGGAAAAATAGATTAGAACCTCTTGAACAATATCGGAATAAAAAATTTGAAAAAACGGGTTTTTACGAGTATGGCGAAAAACTATCGGTTTCGGATGGGAAGGAAATTGTTGATTATTTGAAATCTTCTCCGTTCAGCACTCTTTATGCGGCAAAAAACTGGCAGGATGATTTTGCGGATACTTTGACTTTTTGGTATTTGCGGGAAAAATTCGGGATTGATTACAGGTTATTGTTCATTGAAAATGCAAGTGTAAAAGCGGTTTACAGCTATAAAGACAATCCAAATGCTAAAATTTGGGATTCTCTTTGCGAATCTATTTCGAAATGAATGTCAGATGATGCTTGCCCGAAGTTATAAAAAGTTATAAAATATCTTTGAAATTATAAAAAGTTATAAAACTTTTGATGGAAGGTGATTATGAATAATCCTTTTAATCCGAGCTTTGGAAAAGTTCCACCGATTTATATTGATAGGAGCCAGCAAGTTGAAGAACTCGTGTCTGAACTGAAAAACTCAGATAGTCCGTATCAGACAACTTTGATATATGGTCAGAGAGGAAGTGGCAAGACTTCATTTATATCGGCTCTCTGTCAGAAAATTGAAACACAAAAAGACTTCATTATTTTGAACATCCCTTCTTCTGGAAATATTTTGCTCTCGTATGTACAGGGAATATACAGCAAAACTTCAAAGACTATTCAAAAAACGCTGGATTCTTTGGACGGAATTTCTCTTTCGGTTTTTGGAATTCAGGTTGAATATAATAAAAAAACTGAGGTGCAGGTGAACTATCAGCTTCTTTTGGAAAAAATTCTTAAAAAACTTTCCGAGAAGAAAATCACCGTACTTGCTGTCATTGATGAAGTTAAAGCTTCTGCGGAACTGAGAAAGTTCATCTCAATTTATCAGATTCTTCTTCAGCAAAATTTACCCGTCCGATTGCTTTTGGCAGGGCTTCCGCAAAATGTGTCGGATCTTCAAAATGACAATCAGCTTACTTTTTTGCTTCGTGCTCCGAGAATTACGATTGAACCGTTAGATAACTCAAATGTTCGTTTTAATTATAAAAAGGCATTTGAAAAAGGCGACAAATTTATTGATGAAAAAGCGTTGGATAAAATGACTAAGGCTTGTGGTGGTTATGCATATGCCTTTCAGCTTCTTGGATGGCTTGTGTGGAAGAATACCACCGATAAAGTTTCTGAAAAAGATGTGAATTCTGTTCTTGATGAATATAAAATGCTTCTGTTTCGCAATGCGTATATAAAGATTTCTGAAGGTTTTTCCCATATGGATAAAATTTTCGTAATAAGCATGGCGAAAAATTCTGGTTCAACATCAATGAAAAAAATGGTCGAGGAAACCGGAAAGTCAAATGCGTATCTCTCAAATTATCGGGCTAGGTTATTGGATTCTCAGGTTATAAAACAGACTTCATACGGATATATTGGATTTGTTTTGCCGTTTTTCCGTGAATTTGTGAATGAGCGAGTTGTAGTTGAATTTGAGCAGGACTGAAAAAAAGCGGAGCGTCAAAAATCTTAAAAATCAGTTTTTATTCACTGCATGACAAAACCCTCGATTTATGATACGCTTGTTTCTATCTACAAAATCGAGGTTTCTTCTATGAAAATTACAAAAGTATTGATGGGTGCGTTTGCTGCCCTTATGGTGTTCGGAATGGCTTCTTGCTCAAAGGCTTCAAACGAATTCGTTCTTGGTCTTGATGATTCTTTCCCACCAATGGGCTTCCGTGATGACAACAATGAAATCGTCGGATATGACATCGACCTTGCAAAAGAAGTTGCAAATCGTCTCGGTCTTAAATTCCGTGCCCAGCCAATCTCATGGTCTGCAAAAGAGCAGGAACTTAACACAGGCAAAATCGACTGTATCTGGAACGGTCTTTCAATCACACCGGAGCGACTTGAAGCACTTGCTTTCACAAAGGCATATTTGAACAATGCCCAGGTCGTTATCGTACGCAGTAACAGCGGAATCAATTCTCTCGCAGACTTAAAGGGAAAAATCCTCGGTGTTCAGGCAGGAAGCTCGGCTGCTGACGCAATTGATGAAAAGCCAGACTTCAAGGCAAGCCTTAAATCAATCGTTGACTTCAACGACAATATCATGGCTTTGAATGACCTTGAGATTGGCGGTCTTGATGGAGTCGCTATGGACAGCGTTGTCGCAGAATACAGCCTCAAGGTTACGGGAAAGCCTTTTGAAATTCTTTCGGAAGGCCTTGCTCCGGAGCAGTACGGAATCGCCTTCAAAAAGGACAATACCGAGCTTCGCGACAAAGTTCAGAAAACTCTCGAAGAAATGGCAGCCGACGGCACTGTAGCAAAAATCAGCGAAAAGTGGTTCGGCTCAGATATTTCAATTATTGGAAAATAAACGAATTAGTTAGGAGTGAGGAGTTAGGAATTAGAAGTTAAAAAAAACTCCTAACTCCTAATTTCTAACTTCTAACTTTTATTATTTTTTTGGAGCGTTTTGAAATGACTAAGATTATCCTTCCCATGCTTGGTGCCTCTGTGGTCTCGATTGAGGTCTTTTTCCTTACGCTCGTTTTTTCTGTGCCGCTTGGCTTTCCTCTTGCGGCGGGGAGAATGTCCCGCTTTAAGCCGCTTTCATATCTTGTGAATGCCTTTTTGCTTGTTATCCGCGGCACTCCGCTCATTTTGCAGCTGATTGCGGTCTATTTTGCTCCGGCTTACATTTTCAAGCTTTCATATGACAGGTTTGCCGCGGCGATTATCGCTCTTTCGGTGAATTATGCCTGTTATTTTGCGGAAATTTACCGCGGCGGCATTCAGTCGATTCCAAAAGGTCAGTATGAGGCGGCTAAAGTCCTGGGCTACACCAAAATGCAGACTTTCTTCCGCATCGTGCTTCCTCAGGTGGTCAAGCGAATTGTCCCGGCAATGGGAAACGAGGTAATCACGCTCGTAAAGGACACGGCTCTTGTCTCAGTTTTGGGAATCGCAGAACTTTTCCGTACGGCACAGACAACTTCAAGCCGCCTTTTCTCAACCGCACCGATCTTTATCGCCGGCGTGTTCTATTTCATCATGAACTGGCTTGTCGCCGCCGGCTTCATCGTTATCGAAAAAAAACTGGATTATTACAAATAAAAATCTGGCTTCTTTTTTTACCACATTTTTTTTAATTTTTTTTCTCTGCTTTTTTGAATTTTCCGAACAATTCCTATATATTATATCTGAGACAGTGAAATCATTTTGCTGTCCTGAAGCGGCGCCATTTGTTTTTGCCGTGGATGTTCGGGTTTGTGTGTTTCCCAAAGAGTCGAAACACTCAGGGGCTCTTCGGAGCCCCGCTTTCGGGGGAAAATATGAATGTAACAGGTAATGAAATCTCATTTTTTTCGCATGAGGATTTTCTTTCTTTTCTTGAGCGTTTCGGAAAGGGAAGAAAAGAATTTGCGGCGGACTGGTTCGGCCTTGATGCCGATCTGACATGTGGTAACTTTTATAATGAGTCGGACAAATCACATTCTAGCATTGATGAAGAAAAGAATGTCATTTCCTTTTATACCCGCTGGCCTGACGACATATTTGAATTAATCGATAAAATGGCTCAGAACGGAGTGGATTTTAAATACAAATTTTCTGCCGAAAACGGCTTGTGCTCAGAGGGCTTTTGTAAAGGAAAAAAGCATTTTGTCACCAGAATGATGGATGAATACGGTGCGCTTGATGATGTGGCGGAGGAGGGTGACGTTCCCCTGTTTGAAAGGTTACCTGAACTTACAAAAAAACACGCAAAACTTCACTCTCTTGTAAAAAAGATTTTTAGTGAAATGCGTGACGGTGAAAAAATCCTTGACTATGTCAAAAGCGGTGAGTTCGGAATCATCTCCGAGTTTACTGAAAGTTGCATAAAGGTGAGCCTTGCGCAAATTGATGAAAACGGTGATTACATTCCGTCTGATGAGCTGCTTGCAGAGTATATTAATATAGAAGATTTTATTGCAGCTGGCTGGACTCTTGATGTCTGTTCTTCAGGACTTGATGAAGCAGAACTGTGGCCAAAAAGCGATAATGAGCCGCCAGAGCCAGCTGACTTGACTCCACCTGCAGCGTTCGGTGGCATTCCGTTCTAAACTATTGTAAGGGGGAAATATGGCACTTTTTACAGATTTACCAAAGGCAAAGCCCGAATACGAAAAACTGATTCTTGATACGGCGTATTTCTTATTCTATACATTAGATGTTGCCCGCAGGGAAGGGCTTCTTTCACTTGAAGAATATTTTGCCCCACCAGAAGATTTCGCAAAGTCAATCTCCAAAAAAGACCTTCCTCTTTCCCCGCAATCCAAGAAAATAATTAAAGTTCTTTTTGAGTTTGTTACTGACGGATTAGAATCAGACGAAATTGCTGACATCGCGTATTATTCAATTGTTTCCTCTAAAGAGATTTCCGAAAATGACGCTGAAAAACTTGCCATGATGATGATTGCCGAAGGTACACTAGAGATTCAAAAGGGGGCAAATCCCCGTGTCCTTTGCTCAAAACTTGCTTCGATGATTGGCGATGATTTTGGTTCTAAGTTGACTTCGCTTTATGAAGAATGGAATGATTCATGGCACAAACCCTCTTCTGCTTGTGAGGAGCCAAAAATTGCTTATGATATGTCTTGTGTCTCTGATATTGTGTGGCATGGCGATAATCTTATAAAAAAGATTGTCTCAGAAAATCGTGAGCTTCTTGTTAAGGTTCTTGCTTTTGAAGACAACGAAGTAAAGCAGAAAGTCTATCGCAATGTGAGTCAGGAAGAAAAAGAGCGGCTAGAAAAAGAAATCGCAGAAATTGAAAAACCGCTGCTTGACGAAAAAGAAAAGTTTGTGGCGGCGGTAAGAAAATCCCTGCTTGATGCAGGTTATCAATTTGAAAGTTATGATGAGTTTTTTAATCAATAGGTGATTTTTGAACTTTTCTAAAGGGGGAAATATGGCATGCGTACCTCAAATTTATCAGGCTATGGCAGTCAGCCTTGCCAAACAAATTCGCTCTGGCGAAATCCTTGACGACACTGATGTTCTGAAAGAGTATCTGGAAAAAAGAGAGCCTCGCTTTGCAAACGCAATTATCCGCTGTGCCAGAGAATTGTTGAAATACCCGGACATCCAGAAAGCAGGTTGGGATGCAAACTACCGCAGAGAAACGGAGAAAAAAGACAAATGAAAAAGGTGATTTACATTCACGGACTTGGCGGGAGCGGAAACGGCTCTTCTGCCAAGAACATCAAAAAACTTTTGGGTGACGGTTACGAGTTTTCGGCCGGTACTTACGACCTTTTAAAGCCTGCCGAAGCATTTGAGCAAATCAAAAAGGATGTGAAAGGTACGGACATTGTGATTGCCTCATCCCTCGGGGCTTTTTACGCATCGGCAGTCATCTGCCCGCAGGTCATGCTGCTTTTAAATCCCTGCCTCAAGCCCGAATACACAATCAAGCACATACTGTACCCGGAGCAGAGAAAAGATTTTGACGAGGAAAAATGCCGGCACGAATGGCTTGAAATCAAAAAAAACTGGGATGAACTTGATCAGGAAGAAAAGGGCGAGCGGTTCGGCGTGTTCGCAAAGAATGACGAGCTTTTCTCTTTTTACGAGACTTTCAAAGTCCATTTCGGAACATTTTGGGGCGCGAGGGCTAATTCAGCTTTCATTGAAGGCACGCACGAAATCGCAAAGGACGAAGCCGCGCTCAAAAAATCGCTGGATTTGTTCTGGAAGTACCTCGACAAAACAAACGAACCGATGGGAAAAGGCCTGAGCGCATCTTTTGACACTTTGTTGTGAGGATTTTTGAACTTTCCGCCAAATTTCCATATATTATATCCTGCAGGAAGTTTTCTTGCGGCTGCAGGTTTTGCCGGGGGTGAAAATCGGTGAGTAAAACTCACTGTTTTTTTAATATAACCTGTGTTAAAATGAAAAATCCTGTGGGAAACTGAAACTATTAAGAAATTTTCTCAATCAAACTGGCGGGGGCGGTCTGTCTTTATGGCATGATTGTGCCCGCTGTTTCAATCGGTTAGCAGTATGAACTTCAAACGCGAAATCCTTGATCTCTATAATTCTCAGGAATATGAATCTCTTATGGCAATTTATAATCATAAGAGCGCTTTTGATATTCTTGGAGTTGCTCGCGATGAGAAGGCTCATAGCAATTTTCTTGCATGGCTGTTGAACTCAAACGAAAGCCACGGTTATGGAACTTTCCCGACTCAAAAGTTTTTGCAGATGCTTGTCAATGCTGCAAACGCTTACCCGTGCAACAAAATCGTAAAGATTGATTCAGAGTTGGAAAATTCGCTGCTGGTAGGAACAAAAACAATTCTCTCTGTCAAAGCTGAGCGCGAAAAGAAAATAAATGACGGTTTTATTGATATTCTTCTTGAAATCACATTTGATGAAGATCAGAAAAGTCTTCCAGTCATAATCGAAAACAAAGTTATGTCCGATGAACATTCCAATTCAGAGAAAAAGCCTCAGACGGAAAGATATTTTGAATGGGCGCAAAAAGAGTATGAAAATACGTCACGGTGTTATGCTCCGATTTTTGTTTTCCTTACGCCAAAATATGATTTTAAGACTCTCGATGCGGAACAAAGGAAAATGGTCTGCAAGAATCCCAGTTTTTTACTGATTTCTTATCAGGACATTCTTGATTTTGTTGTTGAGCCTTGCTTAAAAAACGGCGGAAGCAAAACTGCTGATGCACTGCTGAAAGATTACATCGTATGTCTGGGTTTTAAAAACATTTCAGAACAAAAAGGAGAATTGACTATGGCTGTCAGTCAGGAAGAAAAGACGCTGCTCAAACAGTTTTGGGATAAAAACGAGAACTTGTTTTTGCAGATGATTGAAGTGCTTCAAGAAGATTCTTCAATCGATGAAGAAAAACGGGAAATCATGAAGGATTTTTCTAATGGCATTCAGGAAAAGCACAATAACGACATATACATTTTCTGCGGCGAAACATATAAAAAATGTCCGCTTCCAAAAGCCGTCGTAAAAAAATATGCCGCGGATAAAAACTGTGATTTTGAAGCTCTTGAAAAGGCTTTCCCTAAAATCTTGCAGGGCAGCTATGGTGTTTTTAGGGAACTGTCTCAGATTTCCGATAAGCAGAATTCAAGGTTTTACTGCAACGACCCAATAAAACTTTCGGACGGAAAAACCGTGGCTGTATGCAACCAGTGGGCCGCTGGGAAATCTGACAATATAAGTGGCTTTATAGAGTATGTAAACGAAAATCTTGGTTCGGATTATAAAATCGAACTGAAAAAATAAATTTTGGATTAACATGGAGAAAAAATAAATGGTTTGCGCAAATTGCGGACATTATTTTAATGACGGATACGATTATGATGGAATAAAATTTTGTTCAGTTAGCTGTTTTAAGGCTTTTGAGGCAAAAACTGCACCTCAGACGCAATATGTCTCTGGACCTGATTACTCAAGCGAGATTTCCAGTATGCAGAGCGAGCTTAACTCACTCAGACAGGAACAGGCGGAGCGGCAACAGCAGGAAGTGGAACGACGTCAGCAGGAAGAAGAACGCCGCCAGCAGGAAGAAAAACGCCGCCAGGAGGAAGAGGAACGCCGTAGACAGGAAGAAGAGGAACGCCGTAGACAGGAAGAAGAACAGCGTCAGCATCTTGGTAAGTGCGCCTGGTGCGGAAAGCAGAATGAACAGGTCTACATGAACCAGCTTTTGTTCCCCGCCCGCAAGTTCTGCTCAAAAAAGTGTCTTTTTGATGCAAAGTCTGCTGAAAATCCGACTGCAAGCGATAAGCCGCACATTACGGCACAGGGAACCGGCAATGTGTACACTTCCATAAAAGAGGCTTTTGAATGGTCAAAAGATGGTGACACGCTGGTGTTCACAAAAGGCGTGTTTGAAATACCTGAGTTCACCGATTTTAATAATGATCATAAGGGATTTAACATAAAAGCTGAGAACAACGATATGAACCTTCCGCTTTCAGAACGGACAGTGTTCAAGATTCAGAGAGATGGACTTTATATATATGCAAATTCCTCATTATTTATTGACGGTATCGTATTTGACGGTGTTAATAAAAAAGGCTATGGTTTCTTTAACGGCATATATGACGCTCTTGAACTTGTGGTTAAAAACTGTGTCTTTATGAATTTGGATAAAGGAACTGTTGGCGAAAGCAATTCTATATTTGAAAACTGTCTTTTCATTAACTGTAATTATGGTTTTTCTTCTGTTATCTACTATTATAATAGTATTCCTCAAATAAAATTTAGCAAATGTACCTTTGACTCCGTAAAGTATGCGTTGAGCTATGGTGGTCCTAAGGCTCAGCTGTACGACAGCGTACTCAAAAACTCGCTTCCCAATCCGCTTGTCGATGTGCCGTCAAACAATGCGAAAAACTGCAACATGCGCACGAACAAAACATATTCTTACTTGCAGGCGGCAATTGATGACGCTCAGGACGGAGACACAATCATGCTGGCTCCGGGAGAGCATCACGGCGGATTTGTCATTGTTAACAAAAGAAACCTTACCATAAAGGCTGCCGTTACAAATCTTTCTGCCGGAGAGTCACAGCTTTCTGCAATTACGGACTGTCACAGAACAGTAATTTTGAAAAGTCAGAATATTACCTTTGAGGGCATAGTTTTTAATACTCCGAGAATTCAGGAATGCTTTGGTTATGGTTCTGACAAAAAGTTTATACACAATGTAAAATTTTCTGGTTGCAGGTTCATTGGTCTAGAAGATGGATTTAAAGAATATGCGGCACTCGAAAACTGCGAGATTTCTGATGATGTTGTTGTAAAATGGAGCGTCAAGGAGTTTGAGCGGTATCTTGACTGGATTAAGGTATCAAAAACGAATGTGCGGCATGCACCGTATTATGCCATTAAAGACTGCTGCGCATATATTCATGTATCTCATGACTGCCTGACTGCTGACGGAAAAACAGCACTCTCTTTTGGAACAGATTCCGGGACACAATACTATAAAGTTCTGTCAGCTGGTTCAAACGATAAGGCTGGCTCTATTGTCTTTTCAAATCCAGCAGACAATCAAACAGTGCTAAGTATACGTGTTTATGCAGCACTTAGGAATGAGACAAAATCGTTGACAGACTGTACTCGACTTGGTATGTATGATTTTACCGGCATTCCAAAAATGCCTAAAGGTACTGCAAAGTTCTCTATTCACTTTGAAGTGGTAAATAATCATTGGCTTAAACTGTGGGTAACGGAGGATAACGGCAAGGTCACCACAGCGATACAAGAAATTCCTAATGCACTTAAATTAAAGGCGGGGTACCCTGTGGCAGCCCGATTTTAAACGGAGGTTTTAAGATTATGATGAGCAGGAATGTGACAGTTGCAACAGTTTTGACAGCTCTCTTGTATAAGGTAAAGAACACCTCGATTGCTGCCATTATTTTGGTAAGTCTTTTTTTATGATTTTCTTTCTATTCAGGAAAAAGTTGCCTAATGTTTAAGAAAAAAATTTCATTTTTTGTTGTTTTCTCGATTTCTTCTGTGCTCTTTTGTGAGTCATTGTTCACGGGCGACGGAAGAAAGGATTTGTCGCTCCAAGTTGAACCGCCAGCCTTGCAGAATATCGGAACTGATTCCGCATGGATTCCTGATTTTGTTGTGAATTCAATCAGCGACGATATCAGGAAGTATTCGAACATTCAGGTTTCTGATGTGTACAACGCAAAAAAGATTGCGGCGGCACAGAAGAAAGATGAGTCTGGAATCTTTGACGATTCGGATTTGGTTGAGGCAGGAAACTTCGTGGTCGCAAAAAATGTCCTTTTGGTTTCAATCACGCAGAAGCCTTCAAATTATGCAATTTCAGTGCGCATCAACGACAAGGAAAAGAACACTTCGATTGCAGCCTTCAACGAGCCGAACTGTCCTTATGCGGACTTGGAGAGCGGTCTTGTGCTTAAACAGGCCGTCGCAGATTTGCTGGAGCAGCTGGATGTAAGCCTTACGCCGGAAGGAAAACTTAGGCTGCTTGCCGTAAAGAGTACTGCGGGGGCGGCTTCCATTGAGGCTCAGAAACTCGTTGCCTTTGGAAATGTAGCGGAACAGAGTGGCTATAAAATCGAGGCGTTGAGCTATTACATTCAGGCGAACACGAGCGATTCAAGCCTGCAGCGTGCAAAAGAATCTATGGCTCAGGCTTCAATCGTAATCGCTGGCGGTGAAATCGGAAATTATGCAAGAAATGCAATTCGCCAAAGAAAACAGTTTATAAAATTAATAGAAGATTTCAAAAAGAATTGTGAAAAACAAATCCCTGCGATGCTTGTTTACAATCCGAATTTTGAACTTGGTAACATAGATTATAAAAGCGAAACGGTAGTAGTTAAAATAAAAATCGGGATTGTCAAGGATATAGAAAAGCTTTATTTGTGGAAAAATATCGTGAATGCAGTCAAATCGGCTCCTGACAGTGAAAACTGGGGACTAGACTTTAGTCTTCCTTGTTATTTGGGGCGTGTAGGAATGACTTTGCGATTGTCTGATAAAAAAGGAAGAGAATTAGGAAAGCTTGTTTTGGATGATTATGAAAATGGCGAACCGGAAGACAGGTACAATCGGAAAAGAATAGAAGTTGCTTGGGGTGATGGAGAAGAATGGACTAGTGACCCCAAAAGATTATCCGGTTATGCTGGGTTTCTTGAGTTCAGCAAAACAGAAATGATTACGATCCCTGCCGAAGCTGATACTTCAAATTTAGTTCTTTCTGCTACGGATTTTAAGGATGTCAAATATGACAGGCCGGAAAAGAATATTCAGATGAGAATAATGCCCAGGGACTTGTATATGAAGGAGGTGTTTCACAAATTTTATGACAATAATTTTGTGAAAGTTACATTAGATGAGCACAGTTATAGTTTGGCTTCACCGCTTGGTTTCGGGTATTTATATAACAATGCGCTTAATCCGATTGACCGGCGTAGAAAGAATTATCAACTTTTACCAGAACTGAATGATTTCCCAAAATTGATTGTGGATTTGTTTCAGGGAATTTTGAGCTATGATGCTGCCTGTGAGTTAAATGAGGGGCACACGATAGTTTTGACTAAAAGAAATAAGGTTATTCCATGAAAATCAAAAAACTTGCTCTTCATACAGTGATTTTTCCTCTCGTTTTTCTTGCTCTTGGCTGCGGCACTAGCTGGGATGCCTCAAAATCTGCCGCCATGCCTGAATGGGTCTTGAACTTTCATAAAGAATTCCCGAACTCAAAGTACATAGCACAAAAGGCGACAGGCACAAGCGCGGATGAATCAAGAAATGAGGCGGCGGCAAAGGTTTCTTACTATTTTGAAACCACGGTGAACGCAAACCGAGAGTCAAATTACAGGAGTTTTGAGTCCACGAACGAAAAAGGCAAGTACTCGGCTAGAAATGAACAGGAGACAATCCGCGAAACCAAGGTAACGACGAACAAAATTCTTCAGGCTGTTGAATTCACCGAGCCGTGGTACAACAAGAAGGACAAAACCTGGCATTGCGTGGCTTTTATGGTGCGCGAGACGGTCTGGAAGGCTTATGAGCCAACCGTGCGAGTGGTAAAAGACGACTTTATGGGCTTCTACAACAAGGTAAATGAGACGGAAGAGCCTTTTGAAAAAATCTGCTATCTTGGCATGGCACGGCAGAAAGAAGAAAAATTCCTTGATGCCATTTCGTATGCGCAGTTTTTGTCCGAGCCGCTTACGAGCGAGCATTTTCAAGGCGACATCCTGCTTCTTTCCGAGCTGGACAGTTTGCAGCAGGAAGCCAAGAACGCCGCCCCTGTTTTTGTGAGCGTTTCAAATGACGGCTCGAACAAAGTTTACGCTGCTTTCGCAAAGGGCTTTACAGATTCAGGCTTTACGGTCGTAAAGGAAAAGACTGAGGCTGCCTACACGGCGGAAGTTTCCGTCATATTGGACAAAATCGTACAGGATGAGCTTATCATCCTCACGCCGTCGGTAAGGCTTTCTCTTGTCGGAAAGAACGGCTCCGTCTATTCGTACGCGAAGGACGGCAAGAGGGTAAAGGCTTATACGGACAGCCTTGCAGAACGCAAAGCCCTTGAGTCAATCTGCCCTGTTATTGAAAAGACTTTCACTGAGGATTTTAATGCCGCCTTGAGCGGTAAATAATATAATAAGGAGACATGAAAATGAAAAAATCATGCATTATGTTGGGTGTGGCTGCAGGAGCAATCGCACTTTTGATGACGAGCTGTGGCTCTACTAAAAACGCCGCCGGCACAGCTTCCTCTGGAAATGTTGCTCAGGAAGCAAAGGGAAGTGCAAAGGAAAATAACACTGCCGTTGCCGCACGAGAGACAAAAATCGTTGACTGGCAGGACAGGACAATCGGTGCGAAGGTTAATCCTGAGTGGCTTTTGAGCATTGTTCGTGGAAATGGAAACCTTTATTGCCAGATGTACGGCATTTCTGAGGAATACGCAAATCACAAATGGTTTGTTGTAAGTGCTTCTAACAGGGCACTTGCCAATGCACAGACAGAGGCAGAGAATGAAGTTTTGCAGCGTCTTGGTCAGGAAATGGCAAACACCGTAAACTCAACAATCGGAACAAAGCTTACAGACGGTCAGAAAGACTCAATCAGAACGATCTGTGCAAAGGTAAAAAATGTTACATTGAACGGTGTTGGAGAACGCGGTACTTACTGGCAGCTTGAGCGTACGAAAGATGAATACGGCAATGTCGAGAACCGCTACAACTTCTACGCACTGTATTCTTGTGACAGGGCAATATACAACCAGCTCTTGAATACTTACATGATTGAGCTTTTGAAATCAAAAGACCTTGATCCTACAGCGGTAAGCGAAATTAAAAAGCACGCTCAGGAAATCTTGAACGACGCTCAGGAACAGAGTGCCCGTATGGAAAAGGCAAAAGAGCGTGAATGGAAAATGCAGCTTGTTCACGAAGAAACATTGCGCCAGGCAATGCGAGAAGAAACTTCCCGCCAGAACACGAAAACACTTGCAAATTCAGGTGCTGATAAAATTGAAATGTCAAGCTCTCAGTCTGGAAACGCCCAGATGGATCCGGCTCTCGCAGCTTTGATTGGTGAGATGTAATTTAGTTTTCTTTGTGCGGTGGCTTTGTCTGCCGCACTTCTTTTTTTTGAGGACAGTATGAAAAAAATCGTTGTTGTTTTCGCTTTGATTTGTCTTTTTGCCTTGCCAGTGACCGCAAAAGAAACATTCAAGATAAATCCCGGTCAGTATATGCTTTTGGACGGAAAGATTCAGATGCTTACAGCCCAGCTGGAGCGGGTTCAGAGGGGATACCTCATTCAGCCGCAGGCAAACATCGGTCTGACACCGAGTTTCATCACATCTGTTTCGACAAATCCTGCCGGAAAATGGGAAGTCGTGTTTTTTGTGAACGGTGAAAAATATCCTTACGAAATCAAATATCAGCTTGCCAAGGATGATGTGTGGACTTTATATGCAGTTCAAAACGCCGCCGGCAAGCTCAAGTCCACCCCGATTGTACTGAAAATCGAGAACATCAAAAACAACGAGGTTGAAGTCTCTGTCGTGGAGAAATAATAAATAAGGAGGAAATTTTATGAGTGCTGGTTATGGATATTTTAGAATCGAGTTCTACACAGGCAATGGTTTTGCTGATGAGGATGCTGCAAAGCGGGCTTACGACTGGTGTATGGAAAATTATGACTGGTTCAAAGAAGATGATGGCAACGGTACTCCGTTTTTGCTTAATGGTAATTCGTTTGTTGTCAATGAAGATGTTTCGCTCAATGGAACAGGCGGACTTGACATAAAGTGGGGTGATATTCCTGACAATGTTACATGGCTTGCAAAGGCATTCAACGCGGTAAAGGCGACCCGTCTTGTCGCAAGTCTATGGCAGGATTTTGGCGAAACAAGCGTTGATATGAACACATATTACGAGGGTGTTTGGGAAAGAGGCAAACAGTTCAATTATTATCTGGTTGATGGCTTCAACACAAGTATTTATCCTGCATGGTATAACGGACATATCATCGACAATGATTTCAATCATACATACAGAAAACTTCTTGCGGCTTTCAAGAACGAAAAGACTGGCGAGGAAATCCTTGCAGGCGACTTGACTTCGGAAGAGCCGGCCGGATTCGGCGAAATTACGAAAGGAACACTTAAAATCGGAGATGTAAGTTTTGCTGCTGAAATCAATATGGATAGTGTCGAACTACAAAGCGATGTTGACGAAGCGGAAGTCATTAAGACTTTTGTAAGCGTCCTCAAAAAATCAAAAGAATATTCTGATGTAAACGAAACGGACTGGACTTTCTGTGGATTTAAGTCATGTCGCAGTTTCTTTGAACTGTATGGCTCAAATCCAGCTGTAGCTGATTACAAAGAGCTCTATGACAACGGTTCTGTTCATGGTGGCGAAATCATTCCAGAAACAAACACAGACAACACATCAGTCAAGACTGTGTTTATAAATAATGCTGATGAAGACGGCTACCCTGAATTTGATGACGATTTTGACTTTGATGAACTGAAAGGTGCTTCTGTTGTTTTCGGAGAAAATATCAGAAAGCTATGCTTTGGCAATTATGAAGATGCAGAAGGTGTTAGTTGTTCAGACATTAAGTCCGTTCGCTTCAGCAAAAATCTCAAATACATCGGAGGCGGTTCTTTTGAATACTGCACATGCCTTGAAGAAATCATCTACGATGGCACTATGGAAGAATGGGAAAGCGTAGATGTTGAAGAAAAGGCGTTTTGTTGGGGTGGTTGCTATGGCGATGGGGATAGTATTCCGAGAGAGTTCATTCCATCCGACGAAATCAAATGTTCTGACGGTGAAGTCCCGATTGACAAGAGCGATGAAGGAAGTTTCATTGATGCAGATGAATATGAAGATGAAGACTGGTAATCATGCCAGAGAATAAGCAGGAAAAAGTCTCGCCGCCGTTTTATGACTTGATTAGTCCAAAACAGGCGGCGGCTTGGCTTTCCAAAAATCCGTACAATCGTCCGCTCAAAGAATCTCTCGTCGCCGAATATGCACGAAAGATGGAGGCGGGCGAATGGAAGGAGAAGGGCGGTATTCCTATTTGGGTCACTGAGGATGGTGAACTGATCAACGGCCAGCACAGACTTGCCGCGGTGGTTCGTTTTGGTCGTCCCGTGCTTCTGAAAGTACAGGTTCGCGAGAAGCCCGCCGTTTCTTGGAAGGAATGGCACAATCGGAGAAAACAATGAGCCAGAATCAAAAGAAAATCTATTTTATTGAAAATCCCGAATTCAGCGAGTCGGATATTGAAGAAATCGAGTACGGTTGCTTTACATGGAGCGATGAAATTTTCGATGATACAAGGGAAAATGCAAAACTCCGCTCCATCGTAAAAAAGCTTGCACATCGTGCTTCTGGACAGGACGGAATGGCTATGGATGTTGTTCTCGGAATAATCTCTGAGTTTTCGGAAAACTGCATAAAGCTGAGCGTTCCATGCCTTGCAGAAGACGGCAGCCTGATTCCTTCCGATGAGCTTATCGCCGAATACAAAAACATCGAAGAACTGATTGCCGATGGCTGGGGAATTGGTGAAGAATACTGAGCTTTAAGCACTCTAAGTCAGAATCATTTCATTGCTTTTGTAATGTTTTTCTAAAACTTCAGCGAAGGAATTATAAAAACATTGCCATAATTAAGAACGAAAAATGCATATTTCTGGACGGTTCAAATCCAGTCAAGCTTTTCATTCTTCCTCACTTTTTTTGAACTTCCTGCACATTTTCCATATATTATTAGCGGAGGCCGAATATGACTCTGAAAGGCAGACTGATCATGTTGATGAGCATTATCGATGAAAGGCTTGCAAGGATTTTTCTTCTTGAAACACCGTTGAAAAGCGCGTGTCTGAAAAGTAGAAACCTGCCGGAGCTGGCAGAAATGATTCAAAAATTCGATGCGTATTTTTTGAAGAACCTTAACAAGCTTTCGGATGACAGGGACGGAGCTGCCTGTGTTCGTAAGGAAGCCATTTTCAGCAGAGAATTGTGCGATTATTATCTGACCTGGCTTTCGCCGGTTGACGGAAGCCTGCGGATGAAAGAGGTAGACGGCAAGGAGGTCAGAAAACTTGCCTTAAATTACAGACTGGTTCTGGATAAAATCATTGACTTTGGAGGTGCAAAAATGAATCCAACGGAGAATAAAATCACATTCTTTTCACACGAAGATTTTGTTTCGTTCATCGAAAAGTACGGAAGCGAGCGTTACGGCAGGGATAAAAATGATTTTTCTTTTGACTGGCTTGGCCTTCCGAACGACCAGCTGCTTGAAGGTTCCTTTGAGGGCGGAAAAAATTCCCTGATAAACGCTGAGAAAAATTCCATCAGCTTTGTGACGAAATGGAGACCTGCGCTTTTTGTTTTTCAGCGCATGGAAGATTTAGGGATCGACTTCAAGTTTTACGCGCTGGGCAAGAACGGCGAGGGCGTGCAGGGATTTGTCAAAAACAAGAAATACTATCTTGAAAAAGTTTTTGATGAAGTACTGGAAGAAGGATGTGAACCGTTCGGGGCAACAAATGAAAAATGCAGCAAAAGACTTCATGAACTGGAGATTAAAATAAACAATAAGTTCATGAAAAAAGCAACTGTTAAAACCACGCTAAAAAAAGCCAGCGGCGAGTACGGAATCATTTCAGAGTTTTCTGAAGGTTGCATAAAGGTATGTGTGCCTGAAATGCAAATCGACGAGCCTGTTCCTTCTGAGTTTCTGATTGCTGAGTATGAAAATATAGAAGAACTTGTTGCGGACGGCTGGGCGATTGATCCGTACGATTCAAAAATCCTTTCCGATTTAAACCCGCACACCGAAAGCGATACGGCTGCGATTCTTTTATAGTAATTCTTTGGGATTTGTGCTATAGTCATCTCAAGGTAAAAAAAAATGGCAATCATCAGCGTTAAGAATATAAAAAAATCTTTCTCGGACGGCGTTCAGGTTTTAAAAGATATTTCTTTTGATGTGGAGCAGGGCGAAATCCTGGGAATTATCGGCCCGAGCGGAAGCGGAAAATCCACCATGCTCCGCTGTATCGCCCAGTTAGAGAATGTTGATGACGGCTCTATTTACATTTCTGGAAGTCCTATTGTTGAAAATGGAAAATATGCTCCAAAAGACGAATTGCGGAAGTCGGCCCTCAACCTGGGCTTCGTTTTCCAGAATTTCAATCTTTTTCCCCACATGAGCGTCTTGCAGAACATTACTGATGCTCAGATTCATGTTTTAAAGACCCCGAAAGCCGAGGCTGTGGAGATTGCCCGAAAACTCCTTTCTGATGTTGGCCTTTCTGACAAAGAAAACGCTTATCCTTGCGAATTGAGTGGCGGCCAGCAGCAGCGGGTCTCCATTGCCCGAAGCCTTGCCTTGAAGCCTAAAGTTCTTTTGTTCGACGAGCCAACCAGCGCTCTCGACCCTGAGCTTACCGGGGAAATCCTGGCCGTAATCAAGCAGCTTGCCCTTGAAAAAATGACCATGATTGTAGTCACCCATGAGATGTCCTTTGCCCGCGACATTTCCGACAAAATCATCTTCATGGCGGGAGGTGTAATCGTGGAGCAGGGAGACCCAAAATCCCTGATTTCAAATCCTCAGACAGACAGACTCCGGGATTTCTTGAAAAGGTTTAATCATAGGGAGACGGTCGCCGAAGGCGAAAAAACTTGTGAGACAAGTTTTTAGTCGAGTCTCGGTGAAGGCTGTGCCTGCACCGTTTTTCATACCGATGGGGATTTTAAGGGGGTGCCCCTTAGGTGAGAGGGTAGCGTAAGACCGCAAAGCGGGCTGGAGCGAGGGAGAGACTTCTCCCCTTTTTTTTCATCTTTCATCTTTCCACTTTCATCTTTCATCTTTCAACTTTCATTTTCCTTAACTTTTATTTCCGGATTCCGATATTCATAGTATGAATACTTTTACACGGTCAGTTGATTTGTTATCTCGTGCGATGGATGTCAATTCTCTTCGCTACCAGGTTTCTGCTAACAATATTGCAAACGCAGAGGTCCCTAACTACAAGAGGCAGACTGTCAGCTTCGAGAGCGAGCTTAAAAAGGCTTTTGAAAGCGAAAAGGATACTGAGCACAGAATGCAGCTCACCACGACAAACGACAGGCACATTCAGATTGAACAGCCTTATGATTGGAAGAGTGTGGAGCCCCGCCGTGTAACTGATTGGGCTTCTACTGCCAATGCCAACGGAAACAATGTTGACCCTGAATACGAAGCCATGAACATCATGAAGATTCAGCTCAACTACCGCCTTCTGGCCCAGCTTGAAAATTTCGAGTTCAGCCAGGTAAAAACGGCAATGAAACGATAAAAAGTTAGGAGTGAGAAGTTAGGAATTAGAAGTTAAAAAAACTCCTTACTCCTAACTCCTAATTTCTAACTACTAACTGAAAAACCGGAGGTTTTTTGATATGGGAATGTTTACTTCGATAAATATCGCTGCTACTGGAATGAGCGTCGAGCGTCTTCGCACTGATGTCATTTCAAACAACATCGCCAACGCAAGCACTACACGCACTCCTGAGGGCGGTGCTTTTAAAAAATCTTCTGTCGTAATCGAGCCGATTGCTTCAAGCCATCCGACATGGAGAAGTCCTTTTGTCTCGGCCGATCAGGATAACGGGCCTGGAATGGGCGTTCGTGTAAAGGAAATCGTAAAGAGCACTGAACAGGGCCGTCTTGTTTATGATCCTACCAATCCTGATGCCATTCAGTCTGGCCCTAACAAGGGTTATGTCGAGTATCCGAATGTTAACATCGTTAACGAAATGGTTGACTTGATTTCGGCCAGCCGTGCTTACGAGGCGAATTCAACGGTCGTTCAGGGCGCAAAAGACATGTTCTCTAGCGCATTGGAGATTGGACGAGGTTAATTAAATTTGTAAGATATAATTCGTAATTGCGAATTATTGATGTCTTGTCATAATGACATTTTTGTTATAAAATTTTAATGGGTGAATATTTATGAATGTTAAAATGCCAAGTATGTCACAGTTGCAGATGACACGTACTAACCCGGCTCATGTGGGTAGTGCCAAGCTCACTTCATTTATTCCCGGACAGGGAAATTCAAATCCTGTACAGAATGAAAAATCTCTTGGGTCTTTCGAGAGTTATCTCGTCAATGCGGTCGCTGAGATGAACAGCCAGCAGCTTAATGTGGGCAAGGTTTCACAGCAGCTTATTACTGACCCGGATTCTGTCGATATTCATGATGTAACCACAGCGATGGCAAAGGCTCAAATGTCTTTAAGCCTTGCGCAGACAGTCATTGACCGTCTCGTAACTGGCTGGAATGAGCTTTCAACCAACAGGTAAAAAGGCTTGCTGAATTAAATTCGTAAGTGCTGCTTTATAATTCGCTTTCCAACAGAAGAAAAGCGTGCTATTATAAAATATTGTAGGTTCGTTCACGGGAGGGGTAGATGAACGACTGGCTTAAAAATACTGTTGCCAAGTTAAAAAGTTTATGGGCATCATGGAAGCCCATTCAAAAAGTAATTGCCGCGGGCATTTTGGTCGCGGTTATTGTCGTTTTAGTCGTTGTGTTCCGAGGCTCTTCAAAGCCTACCACAGTTCAGCTTTTCCGAACGCCAATCACCGATGAGGCAAAGCGGGATGAAATCGTCACCCGTCTTGAACAGAAAAATATTGATTATACTTTAAATGAAACCACGGGTATTTTTACGGTTCCTGATGAAAGGACGGCCCGCAGGGTTCGTGCCGATTTAACTGTAGAGGGAATTCTTGCCTCCTCATACAATGTCTGGGATGTCGAGCTTAATGTAAGGGACTGGACTACGACTGATTTCGAACGCAACGAACGGCAGCTTCAGCGTGTGAACAATCAGGTTGAGCAGATGCTTAAATCCCTTGATTTCGTTGCCGATGCCACTGTTATTATCAATCAAAAATCTGACGGCCTCTTTACCTCTCAGTCTCGCCCCGCACAGGCTTCTATCCGCCTTCGTTTTAACGGTGAGACTCCTGAACGGCGAAAAATAAAAGCTATCCAGAACCTGGTTATCAGCGCGGTTCCGGGTCTTCTTGAGGAAAATGTCACCATCCTTGACAATAACGGCGTTCACCTTAATGATTTTGAGGGCATGGCTGAATTTGATGCCGTTGAGGTCGTAAAAAAACAGCAGGAATACAGAATGCAGCTGGAGGCAAAGCTTGCCGCAAAAGCTCAGAATATGCTCCAGTCAAACTTTACGACCGACCGTGTACGAAGTGTCGCCGTTTCAGTTGAAATGGATATGTCGAAGGTTACAAGCGACAAAACTGAATATACTCCGATTACCAAGACCCCTGACAACCCGGACACTCCTTACTCAGAGCTTGAAACTGTGGATTCTTTTGCAATCTCAGAGCAGACTGTAACAAAAAAATGGACGGGAACCGGCTATAATCCAGAAGGACCAGCCGGAGTTGAGGGACAAAATCCTCCTGTTTACTCAGATATGTCTAATGTCATCGGTGAGTCCAAAGAAGAGGGAACCACAAAGAATTATGTGGTTAACACCGAACAGAAGCACATCGAAAAGGCTCCTTCTATCGATCGTATTACGGCCTCTGCCAATATCGACGGTTACTGGGAAAAAGAGCTTGACGGCGGAAACAACCCGGTTTTCGTCACCGAAAAAAATTATGACTCTTTAAAGACAAAATATGAAGAAAAATACCCCAATGTTGAGGATAACGACAATATTCGCTTCCGCCTCGGTCATATCGTCCGTGTTTACAAGCCCGTAAGTGACTCAGTTCGTGATCAGGCGGCTAGCATCGTTCGGGATGCAATCGGTTACAACCGCACCAGGGGAGATTCAGTTACCATTACTTCATGGCCGATTCCGCGCGAAGATGACTGGAATCTTGAAGATGAGGCAATCATTCACGCCCAGCAGACCAGAAAGACAATCATGCTTGTCTTGATTGGCGTTGTAATTATCC
>DGTW01000017.1 GCA_002393835.1 Treponema sp. UBA4326 | reverse complement strand
ATTCTGTGTAGATTCGCTCAAGCTCTTCCGGGTCTTTTACAATCATTGAAGGACCGTTGTAGCTTCCGACAGGGCCGGCCAGCTTTCCCACCAGGTCATTTGAAAGCTCTTCGATGCGGAGGATTGATTTTCCCAGTCGTGCGACGAATTCCGCGATGGACCAGCCGAAAGTGATTGGAACTGCGTGTTGACCGTGAGTTCGTCCTACCTGTGGAGTTGCGCATTCTCGTTCTGCGATTTCACAGAGGTATTTTTCAAGCTGTTTTAGTTCTGGAAGAACGACATTTTTGGTGACATCTCTCATGCGGCAACTCAAGGCTGTGTCAAGAATATCGACCGAAGTTGCTCCCAAGTGGATGAGAGGCCCGATTTCGGCGTTGACTTTTGTTTTCATTACATTTACGAGGGCACGGATATTGTGCTTTGTTTTTTCTTCCTCGGCGTAAACTTCTTCCGGGTCAATGTTTGCGGCAACATCGTCCAGGGTTTTTGCAAGCTCGTCTGTGAGCGCGCCCCGCACTTTGAGGTGAGCCTTTACAAGGGCAGCCTCGCATTTTGCGCATGAACGGATTGAAGCCTGCTCTGAAATGTAAGCAGAAAGTCCATCAAAAGCCGCTTTTTCTGAAAGTGAATAGCGGTGGTCGATACAAGAGAGATTCTCAAAAATGTTTCGTGTTTCCATAGATAGAAATTATAGTGAAATAAGAGCTTGTGGGCAATGAGGAAAGGGTAAACGCAGTCCTGTAGTGAAAATGCATATAATGTTTCCCTCATCCTAAAAATGAAAAAAAAGTGGCGGATTTCTCATCTCTATGTTATAATTTTAGACAATATTAAGATTTCTTTTTGAGGAGTTGAGGCATGAACACTTCGAAAATCAACAGTTTTTTTGAGCGTCTGGGCAGAGTCCAAATCCGTTATCGGATTCCAATTCTTATCTTTTTTATTCTGCTGACTATTGCCTTGGGAAGCGGTCTCTCCCGCTTTAAAATCGTCGGAAACTCTGACAGCTGGTACGGCGACTCAGATCAGATAAAAATTGACAAAAAGCACTATCAGGAAAAATTCGGCAACACTGACGGAATAGCAGTCCTAGTGCTTGCAGACGATGTCTTTAAGCCAGAAGTCCTTGGAGCGATTTATGACATCAGCCGCCGCATGGAAACAGAGTGTCCTTTCGCAAAAAGGGTGCGCTCCCTCACCAGCATTGAAATTCCCCGGGGAAATGAAGAAGGTTTTGAAATCGTGCGTCCTTTTGAAAACGGCATCCCGGACAATCTGGCAGAGATTCAGACAAATAAAGACTTGATTATGAGCCGCAAGTCTCTTGTTAACACTCTCGTAAGCGCAGACGCAAAAGAAACATACATTTATGTCTCCCTCAATCCCTATGACCCGGCCGTCAGCCGTGATGATCAGGCGGATTCTGTCGGTTATTTTTTGATTGACCTTCTCGATGATTCGGCCTACAAAAGCGATTCTTACAAGATTCTGGGCGTCGGTCTTCCCTACACGGAGTTAATAGAAGCAAATTATGAGGACGTTGACCAGGCAATCAGGGTAGGAATCGGTCTTATCCTCATGCTGATACTGCTTGCCCTCTTTACCCGAAGTGCGGCAGGAACCTTCATTCCAGCCCTTACGACAATCTGTGCCATAGCTTCTTCCCTGGGTCTTCTTGCCTGGTGCGGAATCGTGGCTGACGAGACCCTGTTCCCTATCCCCGTCATTCTTGGCATGGCTCTTTCAGTCGGCTACTCAATCCACTACATCAATATGTTCCGCCATGCTTTTGCAAGTACAGGAAAGCGAAAGGAATCAGCCCTTGCAGCTGTAACGGGCAGCGGCTGGCCTATTTTATTTACGGTCGTCACCACAGTGGCTTCCTTAATGTCATTTTTCTTTGTCAATGTAAAGCCCATCATCTGGCTGGGAAAATCTGCTTCACTTATCGTGCTTTCAGTTTATGCCTATACTTCAGTTCTGGTTCCGATTTTCCTCAGTTTTGGTAAGGACAAAAAGGCGGAAGAAAAGGCTGAAAAAGGCATTACTCTTCTTGACCGCTACTTTGAGGGATTCGCAGGACGCATGTACAAAAGACGAAAGGCAATCATCGTCATTACAGTGATTCTTTTTGCGGCAATGATTCCTGGCATCGCAAAAATCCACATCAACATCGATATAATCGGCATGTGCGGAACAAAGCCTCCCTTCGTGCAGAAAATTCATCAGGTCATGCGGGCAAACCTGGGCAGCATTCACAATTATCAGGTGATGATTGAATATGATGAGCCAGGCACATTCAAAAATCCTGACATGATGGCAAAAATCATCGAAATGGAAAAAAGAATCGGTAAGCTAAAACTGACTAAAAAGAGCGATGGAAAGGCCAGGGTAACTTCGGTTACATCAGTCATAAAGGAATTCTATCGTGCTTTCAACGAGGATTCACAGGACTATTATATCGTTCCTGAGGATGAGGCTGTCCTCGCCCAGATAATGGAATTCTGCTCGATAGACCTTCACAAGGATTTTGCAGAATATATGGATGAAGACTTTATGATAGCTGTTTTCAATGTTGAGATGACAAAATTCGATACTAAAAACGGCAGCGGGGATATTGCTCAGGTAAGGCGTGACATGGCAGAACTCTTCCCCGATGCTCACTGCTCGATAATCGGCGATATGGTTGAATACAACGAAATGGGAGTGCGTATTGCGGCGGGCGAGGTAAAATCCCTGCTCATGTCGGTCCTCATAATCGGCGTGCTCCTTATCCTTGCCTTTATGAGCATTTCATCCGGTCTTATCGGCATGATTCCGAACATAGCTCCGATAGTCGTTGTTGGCGGTGTAATGGGCTATCTGGATCTTCCCCTCGACCTTGCGACCATGACCGTCTGCTCGATAATTCTCGGAATTGCCGTTGATGACACGATTCATCTTAACACCCATGTCAAAGTCATGCTGGATGAATGCACTTCCTATCAGGAAGCCATGCGCCTTTCCTTCCGTGAAATCGGTAAGTCAATGTTCCAGACTACGGTCATTCTGTGCGCAATGTTCTTCGTATTCGCGATAAGCCCCCTCAAATTCCTTTCGGTGCTGGGCTTCCTTCTTTCCCTGGGACTGGCCGTCGCCCTCATAGCGGACTACACGGTAACTCCGGCTTTGATTTACATAGCAAAGCCATTTGGGAAGGAGCGTTTCAACGAAACTTCGGAAAAGTGAAGTTTTTTGAGATTCCATTAAGTCTATATTAATAGAAGGGAAAATTTCTGGGCAAAAACAGAAATTTTTCCTGAAAAAGTATAGACCATATCGAAGATTTCCTTTATATTCGCTTTTACATCAATATTATACTCTTCTATAGCAAGGCTTTTTGACTTGCGGAATCACAGTTTTAGGTGGTATTTCATGTTCAATCGTGAGGACTACATTTCTGATTCAGAATGGAATCG
>DGTW01000041.1 GCA_002393835.1 Treponema sp. UBA4326 | reverse complement strand
AACGGAAAAAAGAAGGACTCGGACAACTGGCTCTACATGCCTGCAATGAAAAAGACCCGCCGAATTGCTTCAAGCGGCTCGGAAAGCGACGGAAGCTTTATGGGAACGGACTTTACCTACCGTGACATGGGAGAGCGCAGCCTTAACGACTATACCTACACACTTTTAGGAGAAGAAAACGTGGACGGAAGGGACTGCTACAAGGTTGAATGCCTTGCAAAAGACAAAAATCAAAAAGACCCCCGCTATATTTCTTACATCGCAAAGGACGATTTTATCATGCGGAAGTGCGAGTTTTATGACAGGCAGAACCAGCTCCATCGAGTCCTCACCTGTACGGACTTCACGACCATTAAGGGCTTTACCACTGCGCAGAAAATGAAGATGGAAAACGTGCAGAGCGGCAACTGGTCTCTTTTTGAGTCGGCAAACATCCTTTACGACGGTGGCGACATTGACGACTCCCTCTTTACTGTTTCGTCACTGGAAAAAGGAAGAATTCGATAAAGTTCCGGGCGTTACCGCCTGCTTTTCGCAGGCGGCCGCTGCGTCCGCGGTTCCCTTACGGTCAGCCGCTTCACTCACTCGCCGGTGCTCGTTCGCTCCAGTGGCCGCTTCGCGCCGCTCCCATCGCTAACGCACTCCGGCAGAAAAAAGGACTAAAACCATGAAAAAATCATTTTTCTTTGTAAGCATGCTTACTTTTATTCTTTCTATTTTTCCTCTAGCCTCTCAGGAAGTGCAATTTTCTGGCGAAGCTGGAAGTCTATGGGCGACTGCAGTGAGGAGTGAAAATCGGGGAGATTTCGTCTTAGGCGACAATTACATTAAGGGAAAATTCGAAGCCTTTTACGGAAATTCCTCTGCATTTGCAGAAGGCCGGACAGGCTTTGACAGTCTTGAAAACAAGGCATACGCAGAAGTCAGGGAAATATATGTGGACTACACGACGGACTGCTGGGGTATCCGTGTCGGCCGGCAGAAAACAGCCTGGGGAAAGGCGGATGGAATCAACATTACAAACCTGGTCTGCCCCAAAGATTATTCTTCCGTCCGTACACTTTTTGAAAATGAATACCTTGCAGTAGATGCATCAAGGATCAGCATAAACAGTGAAAACCTGAGCGCAGATTTTTACTACATTCCATTTTTTACGCCGGCCGCTCTGAGTGAAGAAACAAAGTCTCAGTTATCGACTCTGACAGAGCCTGACTTAACCTTTAGTTCAGCAGAATATGCCCTTAAGCTTTCAGGCTACTTTTCGGGCCTTGACCTTTCACTGTATGGCTTTTACGGCTGGGAGGATATGCCTTTTCTGGATTACAGAATCTCTTCAGAGAAAGTGCAGGTGGCCGCAAACTACAAGAAAGTGCTCATGATGGGAGCGGATGCCGCAATCCCGCTTGGTGAGACTGTCCTTCGCCTTGAAGGAGCATTTTTCCCAAAAAGACATTTTCAAACCTCTGCTGAAAAAATACTTTCCGGCGGCGAATACACCGAAGAACACAACAATTTCTCAGGCCTTGCAGGGCTCGACTGGATGCGAGAGGGCTGTACCTTTACCGCCCAGTATTTTTTCGACTGTCTTTTTGGTGAAAGAAAAAATCTTGAGCGGAGCAGGAAGTTTGAACACGGAAGTACGCTCAGCATATCAAAAAAGTTTTTTTCGGAAAGACTGGAACTTTCCGTTTCTGCCGTCCTTATGCTGAAGGATTTTGACAGTTTTATAAAAGCTCACGCAGAATACAGCCTGACAGACAGTCTCTATTTAAAGGCTGGCGGCTACATCTTTAACCATGGAAAAGAAAAGGGTAGCTACGGACAATACGAAGACTACACAAGCATTTACATTAAAGCACGGTATGTGTTTTAGAAAGAAAAATTACACATTTACGGAGGAATGTATATGTCACAAAAACAAAAATCCCCGCTGTCCAGACTTTTGGACTATGGGGGAAAGTACAAGGCTCTCACCTTTACAGGGCTTTTTCTTTCGGCGGTGGCACAGGTCGCCGGAATGGTGCCCTTCATCTGTGTGTGGCTGGTCGTGCGAGACTTAATCACTGTGGCTCCGAATTTTGTCGAGGCAGTTGGCATTATTCGCTACGGCTGGATTGCGTTCGCAGCTGCCACTGGTGGAATCCTCATCTATTTTCTTGCGCTCATGTGCACGCACCTTGCGGCCTTCAGAACGGCTTCTAACATAAGGAAGCAGGGAATCGCCCATTTGATGCAGACCTCGTTCGGCTTTTTCGACTCCAACGGCTCCGGGCTTTTGCGCAACAAGCTCGACAACGGAGCGAGCGAAACTGAGACACTCCTTGCCCACAATCTTGCGGACATCTCCGGGACAGCGGCAATGTTCATTTCCACGGTTGTTTTAATGTTCGTCTTTGACTGGAAAATGGGGGCAGCCTGCCTTCTTTCGGTGGTGATTTCGATTCTCATGCTCTGCACGATGATGGGCGGAAAAAACGCAAAGCTCATGCAGATTTACCAGGGCGCGCAGGACGAAATGGCAAAGGCCGGAACAGAATATGTTCGGGGAATTCCAGTCGTAAAAGTCTTCCAGCAGACGGTTTATTCATTCCGCTCTTTTAAGGAAGCAATCGAAAAATACAGCAAACGGGCGGAAGAATACACAGACGGAGTTTGCCGGCTTCCGCAATCGGTGAACCTGACAGTTACGGAAGGCGTTTTCATCTTTCTGGTTCCGGCAGCCCTTTTGCTTGCCCCAAAAGCACTTTCTGGCGGAACTTTCGCTGAATTTTTGACGGACTTCGCTTTTTATGCCGTATTCAGCGCAATCATTTCAACAGCCCTTGCCAGAATCATGTTCGCTTCAAGCGGAACGCTACTTGCGCGCACAGCCCTCGCCAGAATTGACACCGTGATGAAGGCACCTGTCTTGAGCCAGAGCGAAAATCCCAAACTTCCAAGCGACAACAGTATTGAATTTGAAAACGTGACATTCACCTACGACGGAAGCGAAAGTCCGGCCCTCTCAAACGTCTCGTTCAAAGCCAGAAGTGGCGAAACGATTGCATTGGTTGGAGAAAGCGGCGGCGGAAAGACAACGGCCGCAAGCCTCATTCCCCGCTTCTGGGATGTGCAAAGCGGCGAAGTGAAAATCGGTGGCGTGAATGTAAAGAAAATCGAGCAGAAAGTTTTGATGGAAAAGATTTCCTTCGTCTTCCAGAATTCAAGGCTCTTCAAGACTTCGATTTTCGAAAATGTACGTGCAGCCCGACCAGATGCGTCCCGGGAAGAAGTGCTTTTGGCCTTGAAAGAAGCCCGCTGCGAAGACATCATCAAAAATCTTCCGGACGGAATCGACACCGTAATCGGAAGCAAGGGAACCTATCTTTCTGGCGGCGAGCAGCAGCGAATCGCACTTGCCCGGGCAATCTTGAAAGACGCGCCGATTGTCGTTCTCGATGAAGCCACGGCATTCGCAGACCCGGAAAACGAAGAGCTGATTCACGCGGCCCTAAAACGGCTTACCAAAGGAAAAACCGTGGTGATGATTGCGCACAGACTTTCCACCGTCGTTGGTGCGGACAAAATCCTCGTTCTTGCCGGTGGAAAAATAATCGAAAGCGGAACGCACGAAGAACTCAAAAACGCAGGCGGAACTTACGCAAAAATGTGGGCGGACTACAACAAAGCCGCAGAATGGAAAATCGGAGGAAATGAGTGATGTTCGGGGAAAAATTCAAAAGAAAATATGCGCTTTCAGACAAAGGCCTTTCAAACACAAAAAAAGGGATGTTCTGGACGGTCGTCGTGAATCTTGTCGTCATGGGCGGAATGGGAATCCTCTATTTTTTGATGGAAGGATTCATGAAAACTCACACAAAAGGCGAAGCTCTTCCAAAAACGGCATTTTTCATCGCACTGATTCTTGGATTCGTCGTCCTCTCGCTTTTTACGCACATTCAGCAGTACCGTTCTACTTACGGCCTGGTTTACGGCGAAATCAAGGACATGAGAATCGGAATTGCCGAACGGCTCCGAAAACTTCCCCTTTCCTTTTTCGGAAAGCGTGATTTGGCGGATTTGACCGAAACGATTATGAGCGACGTGAACCGCATGGAGCATGTCTGGTCGCATGTCTTAGGCTATCTCTACGGCTCCTACGTTTCAACCGCGATTGTGGCTGTCATGCTTGCCGTTTTTGACTGGCGGCTCATGATTTCCTGCCTCTGGGGAGTTCCCGTCGCCTTCGCACTTTTGTTCGGCTCAAGAAAGATGGCAAAGCGGAATGCTGAAAAAACAAAAAAAGCAAGCCTTGCCGTCTCCGACATAATGCAGGAAACAATCGAAAATCTCCGGGAAATCCACGCGACAAACCAGGAAGAGAAATTCCTTTCAGAAGTGAACAAAACGATTGATTTTCAGGAAAAGACGATGATTAAAGGCGAGCTTGCCACAGGAATCTTCGTGAATGCGGCCAGCGTCATCATGCGGCTTGGGGTTGCCACGACGATTTTGACCGGCGCAAAGCTGATTCTCTCCGGCCAAGTTGATTTTATGACGCTCTTCATGTTCCTGCTCGTGATTACGAGAGTGTACGCTCCATTTGACCAGAGCCTTGCCCTGATTGCGGAAGCCTTCATGTCGGAAGTGTCGGCCGAGCGGCTCATGGAAATCTACGACACAAAATCTGCCGGCGGAAAAAGCGAATTCAAGCCGGACGGACACGACATCGTTTTTGACAATGTTTCATTCTCCTATTCCGACGGAAAAGTTTTGGACGGTCTTTCCTTCACCGCAAAGGAAGGCGAAGTCACAGCCCTCGTAGGCGAGAGCGGAAGCGGAAAATCAACCTGCGCCCGGCTTGCGGCCCGCCTCTGGGATGCGGACAGCGGAAAAATCACCGTGGGCGGAATCGACATAGAGACAATTGAGCCAGAAACGCTTTTGACAGATTACTCAATGGTCTTTCAGGATGTCGTTCTTTTTGATGACACCGTTATGGAAAACATCAGGCTCGGAAAACACGGCGCGACGGACGAAGAAGTCATGCAGGCGGCTCGGGATGCAAACTGCGACGAGTTCGTGCAGAAACTTGCCGATGGCTACAACACAAAAATCGGCGAGAACGGCACGAAACTTTCCGGCGGCGAGCGGCAGAGAATCTCAATTGCCCGCGCCCTTCTCAAAAACGCACCCATTGTCCTTTTAGACGAAGCCACCGCTTCTTTGGACGTTGAAAACGAAAGCAAAGTGCAGTCGGCGCTTTCACACCTCTTGAAAGGCAAAACCGTCCTCGTCATCGCCCACCGTATGCGCACCGTAGAAAACGCGGACAAAATCGTAGTTTTGAAAGACGGAAAGGTCGCCGAAGAAGGAAGCCCTGCCGACCTGCGCAAAAAGAGCGGTTCACTCTTCGTAAAAATGCACGACTTGCAGGCAAAAGAAGCCAGGTGGAGCATGTAGAAAAGCATAAAAGTAATATTGACAAAATAAGTGGTAAAGTTTAATCTAACTGTAGTTAGCAAAAACTAACTATTCTATACCAGCCATATAGGGTATTTTGCAAGTTTGCTGAGGGCACATATTCCATTTCTGCTGTGTAAGGAAGTCTTCATCAAACTTGCTTTCTTTCGCATTTATGGAGGTTTAAAAATGTTGAATAAAATTGCAATCAGCAATGTAATCGGACGCGAAATCATCGACTCTCGCGGAAATCCTACTGTAGAAGCAGATGTAATTCTTGAAAACGGTGTTTTAGGCCGTGCCGCTGTTCCTTCTGGAGCTTCAACCGGTGAAAACGAGGCACTTGAGCTTCGCGATGGAGACAAAAAACGATACGGCGGAAAGGGCGTTCTTAAAGCCGTTGAAAACGTAAA
>DGTW01000325.1 GCA_002393835.1 Treponema sp. UBA4326 | reverse complement strand
GTATATAATTACAAGCACAAAACGCATGTAGCAGGCGAGATGAGCGTCCCGATAAGTCGTTGTTACGACTGGGAGCCTGTTTTTTTGGGGGTTCTGGTTAACGAATCCCAAAACTCG
The DNA here is from genome assembly GCA_002393835.1 of Treponema sp. UBA4326. Lineage (GTDB taxonomy): Bacteria > Spirochaetota > Spirochaetia > Treponematales > Treponemataceae > Treponema_D. The sequence continues at coordinate 12,018 of DGTW01000325.1, read as the reverse complement.
ACATTCGACCTAATAGACTCTTTAGTCAAATGATTTTTTAATTTCCTTAAAATTCTTTAATCTTCGTTTCATATCGCCTTAATGCCCCAAATAAAAAGTTCCTGTATCGTAAAATCATAAGAATACGGGCGCAACCCTCGACAAGCGAGGGTCGGGCTTTTCGGGGTTCCGCGCTAACCGCGCTCTATTCCTACGCTCTGGTGGTTTCGATACGGTCGCTTCGCTTCCTACTCAACCACCGCCGCTTCGGAACGGCTTACGCCGCCCCTACAATCCCTTGCGCACTTGCTTTTGGAGGCATTTATGAAAAAACTAAAGAAATTTCTTCTTGCAGGAGCGGCACTCGCACTGGTGGTTTCGACAGGATCAAACACCGCATTCGCGGGAACAAAAAGACCTGAGAGACCGCTTAAAACGGGAAATGATTTTCTCGCCGCTACATTCGAGGGAGAATCGCTGAACATTCCCTACCGCTACAAGCAGTTCAATGCAGGTGCTGGCGAACCGATACTTTTCGTGTTCTTGCATGGAAATTCTGCGAGCGGCACGGACAATCAAAAGCAGATGGAACGCACCCCGGCTTTGGATGCGGCTTCTTATATCGAAAAGCACGGAGTCAGCGCGTTTGTGCTTGCTCCCCAATGCCCTGAAAATACACCGTGGCGTGCAATTTCCGCAGACTTAAAATCGCTTTGCGAAACATTTGCGCGGGAACACGGCTGTGCGCACATATACATTGCAGGCGCATCAAAAGGCGGAAGCGGCATCTGGGCGATGGCAAGTCAGTACCCCGATTTTGCTGAAAAAGCGGTCGCAATCGCCTCGTCGCCAAGCGATGTAAATTTGGAAAATCTGCTAAAAACGGCACTGTATGCAGTCATAGGAAGCAACGATGTCGTGTCGAATCCCGACGCAAAGGACAATGCCTTGCGCTCAACCAAAAGTGACGATGAAATTGCATCGCAAAAAGTAAAGCGCAATGCCGATATTGTCGCAGAGCTGCAATATAACGGCGGCAATGCCCATATAAAGATTCTGGAAGGATATGACCACAAAAAAACCTGCAAAGAAGGTTTGTCGGAAGATATACTTGACTGGCTGTTTGCAAAGTAACTGGGAGACTCTTATGAAAAAACTGATTTCACTGTGTGCGGCACTTGTCGTGCTGTTTTCGATGAACTCAACAACCGCATTCGCTGCGACCAAATACAGCACCAATCCCGACGAATGTGTGGACGGCGTTTGTTTTGTTCCCCAGTACGCGGACGACGGAAGCCAAAATTACGCCATCGTTTCTCCCGTCGGCTACCACGATGTTCCGATGATTAAGCAGGCGGCGCGGCTGGACACGCTCAAAGGAAAGACGATTGCGCTTGTGGGCGGCTCCTTTATGGCAGTCACCACCCACAATGAGCTTAAGCGTTGCATCGAAAAAGAATTCCCCACGGCTAAAATCTATATGTTCGACGATATCGGGCAGGCAGGCCCTTATTCAGTCTTCGGTCAGACAGAAAAAACTAAGGCCTTTCAGGAAAAACTCAAGGAACTGAAAGTTGATGCCGTCATCGTAGGAAACTGCGGCTGCGGACTTTGCACCACAAAAGAAACTGGAGACTCCATCGCAGCAGAATATATCGGAATCCCGTCTGTGACAGTTGCCGCTCCAACTTTTGTGGCTCAGGTTCATTCAACCGGCGTGAACCGGGGAGTTCCTGTCCTCCGCACGGCAGAATATCTGGGAGCCTTTGCAAGTCACTCAACAGAAGAGCTTAAAAAGAACGCAAGAGAAGTTCTCTGGCCTCAGATTAAAACCGCTCTCACAACTCAGATTACAAAAGAAGAAATCGCAAAATACGCTCCAGAGGGTAAGAGACCTGCCGACGAAATCATCTACTACGGAAATTACGACGAGATTCAGGAATACATGCAGGTAAACGGCTGGACTGACGGTCTTCCAGTTGTTCCGCCCACAGACGAAAAGATTCAGGAGTATCTGAAATTCACCGGCTTTAAGGGAAGCGATGTTCTTGGCACATTCGCCCTGGCTTACCGGGAATGCACTGTCTACACGGTGGCGGCAAATGCAGTTATGGCAGGAGTGCCCAAAGAATTCATGCCGATTTGCATTGCTTTCGTGCAGGGAATGAATAACGGCGAATGGAGAAAGCCTCTTGCCTCGACCCACGGCTGGACTCCCTTCGCATGGTTCAACGGCCCCCTTGCCCGACAGCTTGGAATCGACAATCAGCAGGGTATGATTAGCGAAAAAGCAAACAAGGCCCTGGGACGCTTCATAGAACTAGCCATGCTCAACATTGGCGGCTACTATGTCAAAGAAAACCGCATGGGCTCTTTCGGCTACCTCACCCCCTTCACATTCAGCGAGGACGACGAGGCTTGCGTAAAGCTTGGCTGGAAACCCTACCATGTTCAGCAGGGCTACGATTTGAACGCAAACACAATCACGGCGGGAAGCGCCCTTTCATGGGGAAACAATGTGACTCCAAGCACGGATGATGCGGAAAAAATCATGGAAATTATGGCCTTCGACATCACAGAAAAACAGCAGAACGGCTTGGGCAACACAAAGCCCCAGGTTCCACGAACGGTTTTCATCACGGAATATGTGGCGCGGGATTTGGCGAAGGAATACAAGACAAAGTCTGATTTGGAGGACGCTCTGATTGAGACAGCCCGCCGCCCCTTGGCTCTCCGCACCTACGCCCACTATTGGGCAAACACCGGAAGCCAGCAGTACAAGCGCCGCTCTTTCGACGAACATTTTGATATGCTCTCAAAAGACGAGGCTGAGCAGGCAAAAATGACTCCAACTCCCGAATGGCTCAAACCGATTGTTAAAGACGATGAGATTATGACAATCGCCACCATGAACAAGGGGAACACGGCCTTCTTGGTCACAGGCTACGCAAACCGCAACAAGGTTCAGGTTATGCCAGGCGGCGGCTTCGTTACAACAGAAATCAAGCTCCCGAAAAACTGGAACGAGCTTGTCGCCCCGCTTGGTTATGAGCCGATTGAAAACTTCTATCTGAAGGCGAACTTCAATAAGGATGAAGGAAAAAAGACTGCCACGGCAAACAAAAGCAAAAAACAGCCGACTGCCGGCAAAACGCCAAAGCAGCCGCAGAAGCCGGTAACACCGAAGAAAATGTAACAAAATCACATAACTTTAGTTTATGCTATGATATACTGAATAAAATCACGGAGGTTAAAATGAAAAAACTATTTGCAATCGTAACCATGCTTGCAGTTGCCACCCTGACGTTTGCTCAAAAAGCAGGCGACAAAATCACATTCACTGCAACAGATTTGAACGGAGCTGCTGTCACAAGCGAAATGTTCGCCAAAAACAAAGTAACCATGCTGAACATCTGGGGAACTTTCTGCGGCCCGTGCATCCGTGAGATGCCAGACCTTGCAAAACTCAGCGAAGCAAACAAGGCAAACGGCGTTGAGGTCGTCGGTATCGTAATCGACATTCTTGACCGCAAAGGAAATGTTGACCCGCGCATAAAAACAAATGCCCAGACCATTATTCAGCAGACCGGAGCCGCCTACACGCACATCGTTCCGTCAAAAGAAATGACGGGCGGTCTTCTCAAAAACGTTCAGGCTGTTCCCACAACGATTTTCGTGGACTCAAACGGAAATCAAATCGGCGAAGCGTATCTCGGCTCAAGAAGTCAGAAAGACTGGCAGAAAATCATCGATGAGATTTTAAAGAAATGAAATAAGATTGCCACACGGATTCGATTTTGCTAACGCAAAATCACTAAAAATATTTTAATGAAAAATCGTTAGATTTTTCAAATTCGTGTGGCAATAAAAGAGAGAATAATATGAAATTGACCTACAAACAACGCACGATACTCGCAATTATCTCACTCTGTGTAGGAATTGCCCTCGTACTTGCGGGCATCTCTCGTGGTGAAGCAGAAACTGTCTTCAACAAAGCTACCCGTATCTGTATGGAATGCATCGGAATCGGGTAATGCATCAGTTTGGGATTTCGTTAGAAAGCCTAAAATCCGTGTGGCAATAAAGTGGAAATTATCATATGGAAGCCAAATCAAAACTAAAAAAACACAGTCGCATCCGACTCATAATTCAGGCCTGCTTTGCCGCGCTTTCAAACGGCTACATCAAGGGCTTTGCCCACGGTCAGATTTTTGAAGGGCAGTCAAAATTTGTCTGCGTGCCGGGCATGAACTGCTATTCCTNNTCCCGAAAAACTGGAACGAGCTTGTAGAGCCACTTGGCTACCAGCCCATAGAAAATTTCTATTTGAAGGCGAATTTCAACAAGGACTAGGGAAAAAAGGCGGCCACAACAAGCAAGGGCAAAAAGCAGCCCACCGCTGAAAAAAGCATGAACCGCCTCCAGCGACCGCAAAAGCCTGCAAAACCGATGAAGAAGTAGGATAAGTCATAGAAAAATCTTTCTTGCTGACAGGAAGACGGCCTGAATCGCGGAGAATGCCTCCAGCTTGGGATTGTATTTGAAAATCGTTTTGTTCGAGTCCATTATGGATTCGAACAAAGCAAGATAGTCGATTCTGTCCTTGATTTTCGGGTAAAATTCAGAAGTTTCAAACAATGAATTTTTCAAACTGCCTTTCAGTATTCTTCTGAATATTTGTTCTCGGCTCTCTGTCAAAACACGGCTTAAATCTTTTAAATGCTGAAGGTCAGCCAGATGGAAAAAGTGGTAGTCGCTAAAATCAACTGAAAGAAGAATCTGCTTGTTTTTCTTTCCCAAAACAATCTGATATTCAACATCAAGTAATTTTTTGTAGGCCTGTGCCGCTTGAAGAATATCCGCCATCAGCCCTCCCAAAAGAAAAAGCTCCGCGCCAATCGCAGAGCTTTCCACATTCCATTTTCCTTCAACTGAACAAGTCAGCCTACATCTGGCTTTTGGTAAACGGAGAACCGTCATAAGACTTTGCAAAGCACAGCCCTTCCAGATTCTACACTTTGCTTTAAATCGCCTGACAGACACTCAAGTTGCCTGCTGCCTTGATTGGCAAGGACTTATCATTTTAAATATAGTTTAATTTCCGCGAATCGTCAAGAAAAAAAATGCGGTAGCGCTGGGAGCCCCGTAGTTGCCAGCTTGCTGGCAATGAGCGTATAGCGAAGGGCGGACATAGCGACCTGCCGGCAGGCAGGGACCGCAAAATAGATTTTTTCTTTTCAATGTGACAAAATCACTGTCGAAAGAAAAAAAATTCAGTATATTAATAAACGAAAACAGTCAGGGAAGTATATGAAACAATTTAATGTAACGGGAATGAGCTGTGCGGCTTGTTCGGCACGGATAGAAAAGGCGGTCTCAAAGGTAGAAGGAGTGGAAAGCTGCTCCGTGAGTCTTTTGACAAACTCCATGGGAGTCGAGGGCGAGGCAAGTGACTCAGCCATTATCGAAGCTGTGATCAATGCCGGGTACGGTGCAAGCCTAAAATCTTCACCAAGAGGAACTTCTTCGTCGCAAAAGAGCTCAGATGGACGGCAGGGCGGGCAAAGCTCAAATTCAGAAGATTCCCTCCGTGATTTGGAAACACCTCTTCTTATAAAGAGGCTTCTTTCTTCTATTATTTTCCTCCTCCCGCTCATGTATGTTTCCATGGGGCACATGATGTGGAAGTGGCCGCTGCCTTCTTTCTTCAATGGAAATCATGTGGCAATGGGCTTAGTCCAGCTGCTCTTTGCCGCCATTGTCATGGTCATAAACCAGAAATTTTTTATAAGCGGCTTCAAGTCTCTCTTGCACCGTTCTCCCAATATGGACACGCTGGTAGCCCTCGGCTCTGCATCTGCCTTTGTCTACAGTACCTGGGCTCTTTTTGCCATGACGGGAGCCGTGGTCAGCGGAAATGAAGAAGCCGTCATGGCTTACATGCACGATTTTTATTTTGAGACTGCAGCCATGATTCTGACCCTTATCACCGTGGGAAAGACTCTGGAGGCAAAATCCAAGGGAAGAACGACCGATGCCCTAAAAGGCCTTATGCGTCTTGCCCCAAAAAAAGCTGTCATTGTCGAAAATGGCGAAGAAAAGACCGTACCCATTGAAAGCGTGAAAAAAGGAGACATCTTCCTTGTTCGTCCTGGTGAAAATATTCCCGTTGACGGCATCGTTCTTGAAGGAAGCAGCGCGGTGAACGAATCTGCCCTCACAGGCGAGAGCATTCCAGTGGATAAAAGCTCTGGCGACACAGTTTCTGCCGCCACCGTGAACACATCAGGCTTTTTAAAGTGTCAGGCCGTGCGGGTAGGCGAGGACACCACTCTTTCCCAGATTATCCAAATGGTAAGCGATGCCGCTGCCACCAAGGCGCCAATCGCAAAAATCGCTGACAAGGTTTCAGGCATTTTCGTTCCTGTTGTGATTTCCATTGCCATTCTTACATTCATCGTCTGGTCGCTTTTGGGAGCCGATGTGGGAACAAGCCTCACTCGTGCGGTTGCCGTTCTTGTTATAAGCTGCCCCTGTGCCCTGGGCTTAGCTACCCCTGTTGCCATTATGGTAGGAAACGGTCTTGGAGCCAAAAACGGCATTCTTTTTAAGACTTCCGCTGCCTTGGAACAGGCAGGAAAAATCAGCCTTGTCGCTTTGGATAAAACCGGCACCATCACTTCAGGCCAGCCCAGAGTAACGGACATTCTCCCGGCTCCAGGGGTAAGCGAAGATGAGCTTATGAAGGCTGCCTATGCCCTGGAAAAAAAGAGCGAGCACCCTTTGGCGAAGGCAATCGTGCAAAAAGCAGAAGAAGACAAAGTGATTTTCTGCGATGTTACTGATTTTGAAATCATTCCTGGAAAGGGACTTTCTGCAAAGCTGGAGGGAAAAGTACTTGCCGGTGGCAACGAAGATTTCATCAAAGAAGCGCTTTCAAAAAAAGAAGGCTGGCAGATGGCAGATAAAATTGACGAGCTGGCAGAAGAAGGAAAAACGCCGCTTTTCTTTGCCCTGGACAGCCGCTTTTTGGGAAGCATTGCCGTGGCGGATACAATAAAAGAAGACAGTCCTCAGGCGATACAAGAACTGAAGGAGCTTGGAATTCGTGTGGTCATGCTCACAGGAGACCGGGAGAAGACGGCTCAGGCAATCGGTAGGCAGGCGGGCCTTGATCAGGTTATCGCCGGAGTTCTCCCTGACGGAAAGGAAAAAGTCATCAGGCAGCTTCAGGGGGAAGGAGCCTCTGGTAAAAATTTCGTGGCCATGGTTGGAGACGGCATTAACGATGCCCCCGCCTTGACCCGCTCTGATATTGGAATCGCCATCGGGGCTGGAACGGATGTGGCCATCGATGCGGCCGACATCGTGCTGATGAAAAGCCGTCTGGCAGATGTGGTCGCCGCCATCCGTTTAAGCCGGGCAACATTGCGTAACATACACGAAAACCTTTTCTGGGCTTTCATCTACAATATCATCGGAATTCCCCTGGCGGCAGGAGTCTTTACGGCGGCCCTGGGCTGGAAACTCAACCCAATGTTTGGTGCGGCGGCCATGAGCCTGTCGAGTTTCTGCGTGGTTACCAATGCCCTTCGCCTCAATTTCTCAAAAATTTACAAGGCAAAAAAAAGTCAGAAAACAGCTGACGAAAATCATAAGGAGTCAAAAATGGAAAAGACAATCGAAATCAATGGCATGATGTGCCAGCACTGTGAAATGCATGTGAAAAAAGCCCTTGAAGCCCTGGCTGGGGTTGAAAGCGTTAAGGCCAGCCACGAAGCAAAAAAGGCTTTTGTCACTTTAAAAGAAGGTGCAAGCCTCGATGAAGGAAAAGTCAAGGCCGCAATTACTGAAGCCGGCTATGAATTTGTAAAAATGGACTGAGTTTCTTTCTGAAATTTTTTTAATATTTGATTCAGACTCCATTAATTGAAAAAAAATCTTGATGGAGTAGAATAAAATCATCAGTCAAGACGAACACGGAGGCTACTATGAAAAAATTACTGGCTATTTTTGCCCTTATGACAGTCGCTGTCCTGACATTTGCCCAGAAGGCCGGTGACAAGGTTTCCTTCAGCACGAAAAGTCTGGAGGGTAAGGAAATTTCTGACGACATGTTTGCGAAAAACAAAGTTACCATGCTCAATATCTGGGGGACTTTCTGCCCTCCCTGCATCAAAGAAATGCCAGACCTTGCAAAGCTCAACGAGACCAACAAGGAAAAAGGCGTGGAGGTTGCAGGAATTGTGATTGACCTTACTGACCGCAACGGAAACATAATTCCCCAGACGAAAAAAGATGCTGACACGATTATTGCAAAAACCGGGGCAAACTATACCCACATCGTTCCTTCGAAAGACATGATGAACGGTCTTTTGCGAAATGTTCAAGCCGTTCCGACGACAATCTTCGTAAATTCAGAAGGAAAAATCATCGGCCAGATATATATGGGAGCCAGAAGTCAGAAAGATTGGCAGAAAATTATCGACGGTTTGCTGAATAAGTAGGGCACTCCCCGCCTGTCGGCGGGTCAGGCTTTTCGCGAGCACTCTCCTTGCCGTGCTCGTTTTGGTCAGCCCCACGGCTTCGATGCCCTTACAATCCTTAGCGCGGGAGACTTCAATGAAAATATCAGAAAGGAAACGCAGAATCATCTCAGTCATAGCTCTTTGCATTGGGCTTATCCTGCTTTTTGCGGGGATTTTCAGGGGCGAGGTCGCCGTGGTATTTAACAAGGCCAGCCGTATCTGCATGGAATGTATAGGAATAGGCTAATATGAATAAAAAAACTTCTTCTGCCTCGCAAAAAATTTCTCGTCACAGACGGCTACGCCTTGTCATTCAGGCTTCCTTCGCCGCCCTTTCAAACGGCTACATAAAGGGCTTTGTCCAAGGGAAAATTTTTACAGGCGAGAGCAAGAGGCTTTGCGTTCCCGGCATGAACTGCTATTCCTGCCCTGGTGCCCTAGGGGCTTGTCCAATCGGCTCTTTGCAGGCTACTCTAAATAGCCGGGAATATAGCCTGGCTCTCTATGTGACTGGCCTGCTTGTAATTTTCGGAACTTTTTTGGGCCGCTTTGTCTGCGGATTTCTATGCCCCTTTGGACTTATTCAAGACTTGCTTTTTACCCCCCCCTTTTTTAAGAAAATTCGCTCTCTTCCGGGCGAAAAATCACTTCGCTACCTTAGATTTGTTTTCCTTGGAGTCTTTGTCATACTGCTTCCTGCCTTTGTTGCCGACTTTACGGGACTAGGTGAGCCATGGTTTTGCAAGTGGGTCTGCCCTGTGGGAAGCCTTGAAGGCGGCCTTCCGCTAGTTCTTTTGAATTCAGCGATGAGGGGAGCCGCCGGCTTTATCTTCCGCTGGAAACTTGCAATTCTTATCGTGACGATTCTTTCTTCAGTTGTAATTTATCGGCCTTTCTGCCGCTATGTATGCCCGCTGGGGGCTGTTTACGGTATTTTCAACAAGATTTCTTTTTACAGGTTCAAAATTGATGAAGATAAATGCACGAAATGCACAGCCTGTCAGAAAGTATGCAAGCTTAACATTCCTGTCTGGCAAAAGCCCAACAGTGCTGACTGCATTCGTTGCGGGGATTGCAAGGCTTCATGTCCCCAGCAGGCAATCTCAAACTGAAAAATATCGGGCAAAATCCTCTTACGAAAGAAATCATTTCCATTGAAAAAGAATTTAACTTTTAAATTTTCTTATTTTTTTGCAGAAATCAAAAAAAAATATATTTAAATATTCCCCGTTTGTGTTATAATTTGTTTCTATGTGGAGAAATAAATGAAATTTGCTAAATCAATGAAATTCAAATTCATAGCGGGATTTGCTTCCTTTATCCTTGTTTCCCTTGTGGCAGTTTCCATCATCTCAGCTTTGAGCATCATCAGGACTGCCGAGGAATTTGCAGAGATGCAGGGAATCCCTGTTGTAAAAAAAGTCGCTGATTATATTGACGGTGATAAATTTGAGAGGCTCACGAAAAGTCTCAATCCGAATGATGAATGGGGAGAAGAAACCCGCTTATGGATGCTTGATATTGCCGAATCTGTAGGCTGTGCCTATCTTTTTACGATGGCTCCTGTTTCCGGCACGAATTTCCGCTATATAATCGACGGCAGCTGTGACCCCAGCGACACAGAAAATTATTCGCCCATGGGTACCGAAGAGGATATTTCTTCCTGGGAAGAAGCACCGCTCATCACAATGCGTACAGGCGAGCTTTTATGCTCAGGAATGGTTTATCAGGAAGACTGGGGCTGGACGGTTTCAACCTATAAGGGAATCAGAAATTCCAGCGGAAAAATCGTCGGCTTTATCGGCTGTGACTTTGACATCAGCTTTATTATCCAGACAATCAAATACAGGATTGTGATGCTGGCCGTAATCGGTCTTTTCCTTCTTCTGCTTGGAGCTCTTGTTCTTTATTTCTACTCTACGGTAATTTTCGGCTCAATGAAAAAGATTTCAGATGCCATGGCTAAAATTGCAGACGGAAGCGCGGATCTTACCCAGCGGATTCCGGAAAAGGGCAATAATGAGCTTACGGAGCTTGCCCGAAGCTGCAACAAGGTAATCCAGAGTATGACCAATATCGTAGGCACCCTGCAGCAGGAAACAGAAGTCCTCACCGAAAACGGGAAACGTCTTTCAGAGCGAATGAAACTGTCTCTTACACAGATTTCAAATGCGGCAGACGGCGTGAACCACATCAACTCTCAGATTTCATCACAGGCCAGCAAAATCGACATCATATCCGGCGGAATTAATTCTGTTGAGCGTGAAATATCAAATCTTAATGAACGAATCAATGAGCAGGCGGCGGCCATATCTGAGTCTTCCAGCGCCATCGAGCAGATTTCACAGAACATAAAATCCGTAAGCCACAATGTGGATACAATTACCGAAGAATATGAGGTTCTGACACAGGAGGCTCACAACGGAAGCAAATTACAGGAAGAGGTTTCAAGCCAGATTGATGAAATTTCAAAGCAGTCTGAAAATCTTAACGAGGCCAACCAGGCTATCGCCGCAATAGCGGAACAGACAAACCTCCTCGCCATGAACGCCGCCATTGAGGCCGCTCACGCAGGTGATGTAGGCAAAGGATTCTCTGTCGTTGCTGATGAAATCCGTGCCCTGGCAGAAACTTCTGCAACCCAGTCCATGGCCATTAAAAAACTCCTTGACGGTATTTCCGATGCGATTCAGGGTATCGTCCAGTCGTCAAGGCAGTCTTCTGAGTCCTTTGAGCGGGTAGGGGCAAAAATTGCCCGTATGGATTTAATGATGAGGGAAGTCAAAGGCGGAATGAGCGAGGAAACTGACGGCGTAACCAATATCCTTCAGACAATGCAGTCTCTGGATACTTCCCGCAAGCTGATTACTGATGCTTCTTTCAATATGAAGAATGCCAGCAAATCCGTCTTCTCTGAAATATCCGAGCTTAAATCAATTTCTGAGCTTACCATGGAGAATTCAAGGCAGATTACCGGAGCCATTGATAAAATGCAGGGGGCTGCAAATGAAGCGGCTGAGGCCAGTGAGATTTCTCAGGAAGCAACTCAGAATGTCCTTCAGATGATAAATGGCTTCAGAGTCAGCTAGAATAAGAAGCGGTTTGAAATGTAACTTCAAATCGCTTCTTTTTTATTTATTTTGCCGCTTTAGCAATTGATTATTATTCTCAAAAAAGATATATTATTATTTCACAATTCTATATATGGAGGAATATTGTGGTCAAAATCAGACTCAAGAGACTCGGTGCAAAAAAACGACCTTGCTACCGAATCGTCGTTCAGGATTCACGAAAACCTCGTGACGGCACGACAATCGAGGAAATCGGAACTTACCAGCCTGTAACACAGCAGGGCGAGAATCAGTTCACGATTAACGAAGAGCGAGCAAAGTATTGGATTAGCGTTGGTGCTCAGCCAACAGAAACAGTCAAAAAGCTTTTCAGCAAAAAGAACCTTAACAACAAATAATTTAGCGGGAGTAACGGGGAATGGAAAAAGACCTGATTGAAT